>NZ_AMXB01000032.1:0-56138 GCF_000310125.2 Thauera sp. 27 | reverse complement strand
AAGAGGCGGTGGTCTGAGCCCGCGGTCTTCCGGATACGAGAAAGGCGCCTGCGGGCGCCTTTCTCGTATCCGGAAGACCGCGTGGGAGCGGCGCCCCCCGCGGCCGCGAGCTTGAACAAGATCGGCCGCCTGGATCGCCACAAGCAGAGCGCTTCGCGTGCCGACTTGTAACCCCAGCCCTCAAACTGCAAAAACCTGCTTGACCGTGAGCGTTTCGCCGCGCTCGATGAGACCGATCAGGCGGTCGATGTTGGGGTGCTTGCCTGGGTGGATGCGGGCGTCTTCAGTGTGCTCGGCGTAGAGCTCCAGCCCTTTCCTGGCCGCTTCCGGGCTGATCGCGCCGTAGAGCTGGGCGAGGTGGTTGTACACCACCAGTGAGCCGGCCTGACCGGGCTTGTTCTCGATGGTGGCGACGACCGCAGCAGCGGTATCGATGAGGTTGAGCGCGGCGAGATGAGAGACGCCGGGCAGTGTTTTCAGGTTGTCGGCGAAAGACATTCAGTGTTCCTTCCTTTGTGAGGGCGCTCAATGCAGGGGCCTGACCGCAGGCACGGTGAGCAAGGTGTTGTGGGAGCGGCGCCAGCCACGAGCTTTCTGCAGTCTCGCAGCATCGCCTTCAACCCCTCGCGGCTAGCGCCGCTCCCACGGGGGCTGGTGCGCGCGGTGCGTTGCTGTTGGAGCGGCGCCTGCCGCGAGCTTTTGCAGGCGCTGCGCCCACGTCACGCAAGGGGGGGGTTCTCAGATGCGCCGCGCCAGCTCCGCGGCTTTGCCGACATAGCTCGCCGGCGTCATCGCCAGCAAATGGTCGCGCGCCTCCGCCGGGATGGCCAGCGTGCGAACGAAGTCCTGCAGCGCCTCGCGGGTGATGCCCTTGCCGCGGGTCATGGCCTTGAGCTGCTCGTACGGGTTCTCGATGCCGTAGCGGCGCATCACCGTCTGCACCGGCTCGGCGAGGACTTCCCAGCACTCGTCGAGATCGGCCGCCAGGCGGGCCGGGTCGGCCTCGAGCTTGCCCAGGCCGCGCAGGCAGCTGTCGAGCGCGAGCACGGTGTGGCCGAAGCCCACGCCCATGTTGCGCAGCACGGTGGAATCGGTGAGGTCGCGCTGCATGCGCGAGATCGGCAGCTTCTCGGAGAAGTGCTTGAGCACCGCGTTGGCAAGGCCGAAGTTGCCCTCGGCGTTCTCGAAGTCGATCGGGTTGACCTTGTGCGGCATGGTCGAGGAGCCGACCTCGCCTTCCTTGAGCTTCTGCTTGAAGTAGCCGAGCGAGATGTACATCCAGATGTCGCGGCAGGCATCGATCAGTATGGTGTTGGCGCGGGCGATGGCGTCGAAGAGTTCGGCCATCGCGTCGTGCGGCTCGATCTGGATGGTGTATTCGTTGAAACTCAGGCCGAGCGACTCGATGAAGCGGCGGTTGAAGCCTTCCCAGTCGAACTCGGGCCAGGCCGACAGGTGGGCGTTGTAGTTACCGACCGCACCGTTGAACTTGGCAGTCATCGCGACGCCGGCAATCGCGGCGCGGACGCGCATCAGGCGCGCGGCGATATTCGCCATCTCCTTGCCGAGCGTGGTCGGGCTGGCAGGTTGGCCATGGGTGCGCGACAGCATCGGGAGGTCGGCCAGGGCATGGGCGAGCTCGCGGAAACGGGCGATTACGGCATCGAGCGCGGGCAGCAGCACACGGTCGCGGCCTTCGGCCAGCATCAGCGCATGCGAGGTGTTGTTGATGTCCTCGGAGGTACACGCAAAGTGGATGAACTCCGACACCTTCATCACCTCGGCGTTATGTCCCAGGCGCTTCTTGAGCCAGTACTCCATGGCCTTGACGTCATGGTTGGTGGTGGCCTCGATCGCCTTCACCGCTTCGCCGTCAGCGGTCGAGAAGTCTGCGACCACGGCGTCGAGCTCAGCCACGGTTGCCACCGAGAAGGGCGCGATCTCCGCCAGCGCGGCATCGGCTGCAAGCGCCTTGAGCCACTCAACCTCGACCTTGACGCGGTTGCGGATGAGACCGTGTTCGGAGAAATGGTCGCGCAGCCCGGCCACCTTGCCGTGGTAACGGCCATCGAGCGGGGACAGAGCGGTGAGCGGGGACGGCGAGGCATTCGACATGACGGAGCTTCCGGACAAAAGTGCTATTTTAACGCCTCCCCCTTCCCAGAAGAGAACAAACCACCGTGAGCACGCCGGAGCGCTACAAGATCGAGGTGACTGCCGTTGCCGAGTACGTCACCGCACAGTCCCGCCCCGAGGACGACCACTTCGTCTTCGCCTACCACGTCACCATCCGCAACCTTGGCACCGTGCCGGCACAGCTGCTTGCCCGCCACTGGGTCATCACCGACGGCAACGGCAAGGTGCAGGAGGTTCATGGCCAGGGCGTGATCGGCGAACAACCCTTGCTCGCACCTGGGGAGCATTTCGAGTACACCAGCGGCTGCGTACTGGAAACCCCGGTCGGCACCATGCACGGGCGCTATCAGATGCTTGCCGAGGACGAGCACCGCTTCGAGGCTGAAATTCCGCCATTCATGCTGGCCATGCCACGCGCCCTGCACTGAGACCGCGCCGGGCGCGGCTCAGAAGTCCAGGCTCAGGGATACCCAGTGGCGCCGGTCGACGATGCGCTGCATGCGTTCCTCGGCATGCGCACCGTTGAGGGACTGCACCGTATAGGCGATCTCGCCGCCGCGGGCGAAACCTGAAAACGGGTAGGACAGGCGCAGGTCGGTACGCTGATAGCTGTCGGTGTCGGTATTGCGGGTCCACTTGATGTCGTGCACCCAGTAGCGCGCCACCGCCAGGCTCACACCCATCGGCAAGCGCTGCATCCACAGCAGCGAGGTAGCCCGTCGCGGCGCGGAGCGCTCGGAGAGGGCGAAATAGCGCTCGGCGCCAGATCCGAACAAGTGGCTGCCGGCAGCTGCATGCAGTGTTCTGCCGAGCGTGCTGAAGTCAGCATCGATGTCGATGTGGGCATGCCCCACAACAATCCGTGTCGCATCTACGGGCTGCCACTTCCACTGCAGCTCGTGGCCCCTGATCTTCAGCTCATGCACGGCCTGCGCCGTCAGCGGCCCACCCGCCACCGTACGGATGCGGTGGATACGATCCGACACGCGCTCGTGGAAGACACGCAGGTCCAGGCTCATGCGCACAGCGCGCCAATCGCCGAGGTAGCCCAGTTCCCAGCTGTCCAGCCCCTCGGCGGGCAAGCCCGGGGTACCCGCCCATTCGATGCTCCCGTTGCTGGCAAGCTGGCTGGCCTTATAGTCCAGCGTCCCCGGCGTGCGCCAGGCCCTGGCATAACCAACGCGAACGGTGTTCTGCTCGTCGATATGGAAGCTTGCACTCGCGCGTGGCGCCACATGCGCACCGGCCAGCGAGTCGTACTCGTGCGACAGGCCAAGGTTGCCGGTAAACCAACCCAACGGTTTCCACTCCAGGTTGGCGAACAGACGCCCGACATCGCGGCTGACACGACCAACTCCATGCAGCATGGTCGCCGACTCGAGCGTGTCATGGCGCCAACTCCCCCCCCAGGCCATGCGTAACGAATCCACGGGGAGGAAGGTATGGAGCGCCTCGAATTCATGGCGGACGCCGCGGCCACCGTTGGGGTTGATACGCCCCAACTCCGGCCGGCCAGCAACATCGAAGCCAGCGTCGAGCCGATCGACATGATGGGTGTAGCGTAAGGATAGATCGGCGGACTCTGACAGCGCATGCAGCCAGCGCGCCTGCACCCAGGTCGATGACTGATCCGCACGCCGCAGCGGGTCGGAGGCTCGGGGGCCGATCGCAGTGCCGTCTGCAGCGATGCTGAGCCGCCCGACAAGCTGGTGCGCCTCGACGCGACCGATCTGCAACTCGAGCAAGCTGCGTGCATCGAGCTGCAGATCAGCCCGGAAATCGAACAGCCTGCTGCGGTTGCTGTCGCGCCAGTCACGATCGGCTGGCAGCACGTCGCGATGGTCCAGTCCATCGTCGGCACGCTCCTGGACGCTCAGCCTGAAGGCGCCGCCTTCACCCAGACCGCCGCCGCCCCGCACGCTGTAATCACGCACGCCGCCGCTACCCCGCTGTGTGCTGACCGAGAGCCCCTGGGCAAAAGCAGGCTCGACCGTAACGATGTTGATGACCCCCAGGAAGGCATTGGTGCCGTAAGAGACGGTATTGGAGCCCCGCACCACCTCGATGCGCTCGATGTCCTCGAGCGCCACTGGAACCAGCTCCCAGTTCATACCGCCGCGAAAGAGCGGCGAATGCAAAGAACGGCCATCCACCAGCACCTGCACGCGGGGCGAGTAGTCCGTGTCGTCGGTAATGCCGTGGTAATTGACCCGCGCCGGCTTGTCGCTGGGCGTGAAGGTCTGGAAGCCGGGCACCAGGCGAAACACCTCATGCAGAGAACGTGCCCCCGAGGCACGGATCATCGCGCGATCGATCACCGTTACCGCGCCAGGGGCGTCCTCCAGGCGCTGCGGCAAGCGGCTGACCGAGGCCACGATCGGAAGTGCGCTGAAGAACACGCCGTCATCCGCAGTGCCGACCAAGGGTGTCGCCATTCCTGCCGCCAGCAGCAGGCTCAACGCGCGCCGGACCACGCGAGCGCTTTGGGAGAAACGTCGGCCGCACACGGCGTGGCCGCACATGGCCATGCCCAGGGTCCCGCTCTTGGATCGACCAATATGCTTCATGTCGTCTCCCCCAATGTACTCCCCCGCACTGCTCCGGCAAGCACGCACATGCAGAACGCGCTCAGTCCGAAGAGCGCTGGTACTCGATGACACGGCCACGGCCGGCATGCTTTGCCTCGTAGCAGGCCTGGTCCGCTGCCTGCATCACCGCGGAAACGTCATTGATCATGCCTTCCATACGCGCCATGCCGATGCTCGCCCCCACCTTGAAGCTCCGCCCCGCACACACGAACTCGTAGGCGGCGACCGCATCGCACAACGCAGTTGCGATATGGTGGGCGTCCTCACGACCGCAACCGCGCAAAATCACCGCGAACTCGTCGCCACCGATGCGGAACACATGATCCTCCGCACGCAGGCGCGCACGCAACAAGCCAGCCAGCTCCCTCAGCAGGCGGTCTCCGGCCGCATGGCCGCAAGTATCATTGACCGGCTTGAAGCGATCGAGATCGATGTACAGCAGCGTCACTACATCGCCTGCGCGCCTGTGGATCGACACCGCCTGCTCGATCGATTCCTCGAAAGCGCGCCGGTTGGGCAGTCCGGTGAGCGGGTCATGGCGTGCCTGGTGTGCCAACTGGGCCGTCGCTTCCTCGATGCGTGCCTGCAGCGTCTGCTGGCTGTGCGCAATCGAATCCGCCATGGCGTTGAAGCCGGCCTCGAGCGCCCTCAGCTCCTCGCTCGTCGACTGCGCCGACACGCGCACATCGAGATCACCCGACGCCATCCGGCGAACAGCCTTGACGAGGGCCGCCACCGGCAGGCCGACCGAGCGTGCCAGACGCCACGCCATAGCCAACGCCCCCACGAGCACCACCAGAACGGCCGCGACAACAACCAACAGCAGGCGCCGCTTGGCCGCTTCACGTGCCGTAACATCCAGATCAACCTGCACCCAGCCAAGCCGCTCCGTCCGCAACACCTGCTGCGGCGTCGAATAGTCATCCACCTGCGGCGCCAGGCTCAGTACCGCGGTGGCGAACTGCAGCCGCCCGCCACGAGCTTCGACCACCACCTCGTCGGCCTCGACCATGCGCGCCGCCGACGGCAAGCCGACCAGCCCCTGACCGGCCACTCCAAGCAACTCGCCGTCAGCGTCGTAGAAGGCAACCGCAGCGACCTCCGCCTGTGCAAGCGCGCGTGCCATCAGGCTGTCGAGGGCCACCGGATTGCCCGACACGAGGACGTACTCGGCGGCAGGCCCGAGAAAACTCACGATCGCCCGCCCCCGTGCCAGGCTGGCCTCGTCGAGCTCGCGATGGCTCTGGTGGACAAACAGGCTGCCAAGTACCACGACGAAGGCCAGGCTGGGCACGAACAGGATCAGGGCCATCCTGACGCCGAGCGAAATCTTGCGCATCCAGCTCATCGCCGCGCCCCTCCCCCGGCAATGCGCTCACGCAGGATCTGTTCGTCGGGCACGGTGATGCCAAGCGCCTTGGCCACCGTCCGATTCACCTCCACCTCGAAGCGCTCAGGGTGGTGAATCCCGCCCAGCCCCTCGGCAGAGTGCAGGCCGGCATTGAGCAGGTCGGCGAGGTCGTATGCGATGTGCTCCGGTGAGCTGAACACCGCCGCAAGCGCGCCCGCGCTGACGTAGGCCGACGAGAAAGCGAACACCGGACGGCGGTGGCGATAACTGGTAAGCAGGATGGCACGTGCCGCCGCCGGGCTGGACACCAGGCTGTCCGGCAAGGGCAGCAGTGCGGCGTTACGCTCCAGCAGGACCTGCAGCGCGCCGACAAGCTCGGTCGAATCGGCGATACCCACGATATCGAGGGCGAGTTGTTGAGCGGTCGCGGCCTGATTGATCATCGGCTCCACGAAACGGCTGTCGGGCCCAAGCAGGACACCAAGCTGCGACGCCTGAGGCAGGATCGCGCGCACCAGGGCGAGGTGTCGCGCCACCGGCTGGTCGAGCACGATCGCGCCCAGGCTGCGCTGCGGAAACTCGCGCCTGAAGCGTTCGACGTCGCGCTGACCGACGAGGACGGCAAACACCGGTCGGTCGGACTGTCGCAAGGCCGCCTCCACCGCCTGCCGGCCCGCTGCGATCACGACATCCGTGCGCTCGAGCACGCCGTCTCGCGCCACCTCATCGAGCGCGGTGACCTCACGCACGCGATGCACGCCCGGCTTGGTCGCCTTGCGCAGCGTCTCGACGAACTGCTGCGCAGGCCCCTTGTCCCCCGGCGCCAGCAGCACCAGATCGAGCGCATGCGCCATCGGGGACAGCATCAGCAGCACGCAGGCGAACATGCGAACGAAGGCGCAGCGGACAGCATCGGCCGTCCTCGCGTGTTGCCGGCGACGGCCCGGCAGCGGCGGCGCCCGATCGTCCTCGGTGTTCACCAACCAAGCCTCAGGGTGGCAAACAGGAACGGCTGATGGCGGTACTTGCCGTTGTGGAAATCGGGGTACTTCCCGGTCGCGCTGAGGGCAGTCACGGAGAACTCGCTCTCGCTACCGGGGGCACCGAAACGGCGTGCGAGCTTGAGGTCGAAACGGTCGCCACGCGGAATGTAATCGCCACCGTTCATCCAGTAGTACTCACCGTTGCGGTAGTACCCGATGCTGGCCCGCCAGCGGTCGGGCAGATCCTTGATGAGCAGCACCGAGGTCGTCGCATGCGGCGCACTATCCGGGATGTCCCGATCGGTATAAGGCTCGCCCTTGTCGATGCGGACGAAGGCCTGGGAGAGCACGATCCGCCCCCAGCCCGCACGACGCCAGTCCACCGTGAACTCGGCGCCGGTCATGCGGAAATCGTTGCCATTGAAAAAGTAGAAGGCCTTCTGTCCGGGGACAATGGGCTGGAAATCCGGTCCTTCAGCTCCTGCACAGGTCTCGGCACGCCAGAACTCGCGATACTCGGCCGGCAATTCGTCGAAATCGAAACCATCGATGAAGGTCCTGCAGCTGCGGTCATCGATGAAACGCTCGTGATACTCGCGGAACACCCGCGTATCGAGCGTGATCCCCAGAGGCGCATACTGCGCGACGTAGCCCAGATCGATGAAGCGCATGCGCTCGCTCTGCAACGAACCCTGCGCGCGATACAGGATGCGGCGGATCACATCGCCTTCACGGTAGGTCTGGAAGGCGCGCGACTCCATCAGGCTGGGGGCACGGTAGGCCCTCCCCGCGGAAAGCCTGAGCGCAGAGAAATCGTCGAGTGCATAGTTGGCCGCAAAACGGGGCGAGAACAGGCGGCCACTGTAGTCGTGATGCTCGAGCGTCCCTCCCAGATTGATCCGCAGGGCTGCGAGCGGCTGCCACTCCAGGTTTCCGAAGAGCTGCCCGTGCGTGGCGTCGAGCCAATCTCGCCTGCCCAGCAGGCTGAAGGAACGCGCGCGCTCGGCACGCACGCCGAGCCCGAGCATGCCGCTGAGCGAAGACGACAGCCGCGTGCTGTACTGGAGTTCGACATCATCGCGGCGAACCTCGCTGTCACGGTCGGCATCGAAGCGATAGGAAACACCGTCGTACACGAACGGCCCAACCGTCCACCGACCCTGCTCGCGCTCGCTCTGATGGTAGTACTGCAGACTCAACGAGCGCTCGGCGTCGAGCTGCCGTACCCAGCCCGCCTGCAGATACAGCGAACGGTCGCGCTCGACATGCGAGGGGAAGTCGACGTAATCGGGACTGCCGCGCCAACTGGGCCCCTCGCTCACGCCGAACTGCAAGGCCAGTTGATCGCGACCCGTGGCATGCAGGGTCGCACTGAAGTTGGCAACCGTCCGGGTGATCTTCTCGGCATCGTGCCAGCGCTGGAACCCAGGGCGGCTCTCCAGATGCGGCTCGAAGTTCACCGCCGAGCGGCGCGAAGCCGACAACCGCCAGTCCAGCACGCCGGCACCGTTGCCGTTGATGCGAACGCCGTAGTCGTGGAATCCGTCCTTGCCGGCACGCAGGATGACCGCCTTGCCCACCTCGGTTGCCGGCGAACGGCTGATGATATTGATCACGCCCTGGAAGGCGTTGACGCCATAGGCGGCGCCGTTGGGGCCACGCACCACCTCCAGGCGCTCGATGTCATCGACCCGCAGGGGCAATCCGTCCCACTTGGTGTCACCCCACAAGGGGCTGTTGATCGTGCGGCCATCGATCATCACCTTGACGCGGCGATCGTAGGCGTCGCCCAGACCATGGCTGGCCACCGTAGGCGAGCCACTCGCCACATCGGCGACCAGAAAGCCCGGCACCAGGCGCAACAGGTCATGAATACGCGTGAAGCCCGAAGCCTCGATCATCTCGCGATCGATCACCGTGACCGCGGCTGGCGCATCGAGCGGCGACTGCGCAAGCCGCGTAGCCGTCAGGACAAGCGGAATATCGTCGAAGAAAGGGTCACTGCTGGCCTGAACGGCGAGGGGCAGCGCCACGGCGAGCGCAGCCAGTACGCGTACGGCGTTCACACCTACTTCACCCGGTAACCTATACGCCCGCATGCAGGTCCTCACAGCACATATTGCTTCAGCGTCCAGGCCACATCGCCGAACGCCAAGGACCCGATTGTGCCCCGATGTCCTGCCCGACAGCTACGCCTTGCGCCACTGCGAGTGACACAGGTCACGGCGCAGACACGCGGGTCGGGGCACGTTGCAGGGATTCAGCTCCGGTAGTCCGCGTTTATCTTGACATAGTCATAGGAAAAATCGCAGGTCCACACCGTGGCCGCTGCGCTGCCACGCGCGAGATCGATGCGGATCGTCAGTTCGGCGTGCTTCATGATCCGCGAGCCGGCCTCCTCGACGTAGCTGGCTGCGCGCCCACCGTGTTCGGCGACCAGCACGGCCTCGTCGGGGTTGCCCAGCCACACGCGCAACTTCGACACATCGAGATCGTCAATGCCGGCGTAGCCGATAGCCGCCAGGATACGGCCGAGGTTGGGGTCGGAGGCGAAGAAAGCGGTCTTGACCAGGGGTGAATGCGCGACCGCATAGGCGACCTTGCGGCACTCGTCGCGATCCGCACCGCCCTCGACTGCAATGCTCATGAACTTGGTCGCACCCTCGCCGTCACGCACGATGGCCTGGGCGAGCGCGATCGATACGTCGATGATCGCGGCACGCAGGGCCGCGAACTCGGCACTCGCAGCATCGACGACCTCATCGTTACCGGCGGCACCGGTAGCGACGAGCACGAAGGAGTCGTTGGTGGACGTGTCGCCATCGACGGTGATGCTGTTGAAGGACAGGTCGGCGGCCTCCCTGACCAGAGCGTCGAGCAGCGGCTGAGAAACAGCCGCGTCGCAGGCCAGGAAGCCAAGCATGGTCGCCATGTTGGGCCGGATCATGCCCGCGCCCTTGCTGATGCCTGTGAGGGTCACGGTCTTGCCACCGAGCTGCACCTGCCGCGACACCGCCTTGGCGAGCGTGTCCGTCGTCATGATGGCGTGCGCGGCATCGAACCAGCCGTCCGCGCGCAGGTCGGCGAGCGCCTTGGGCAGACCGGCGACCAGGCGGTCCATCGGCAGCGGCTCGAGAATCACGCCCGTGGAGAAAGGCAGCACCTGGCTGGCGTCGATACCCATCTCCGCAGCCAGCGCAGCGCAGGTGGCCTGGGCATTGGCGACGCCGGATTCGCCGGTACCGGCATTGGCCACCCCGGTGTTGATCACCAAGGCACGGACGGCTCCATCAGGCAGATGCGCCTTGCAGACCTGGACCGGCGCAGCGCAGAAGCGGTTGCGGGTGAACACGCCCGCGGCACGGCTGCCGGGGGCGAGCTCGATCACCGTCAGGTCACGACGGTTGGCCTTGCGAATGCCGGCCTCGGCGACGCCCAGGCGCACGCCCTGGACGGGCAGGAGTTCGGCAGGGTTCGGGGTGGCGAGATTGACGGCCATGCGTGTCTCCGGTGCAGATCAGTTGAGTTTGCCGTGGCAGTGCTTGTACTTCTTGCCCGAGCCGCAGGGGCAGGGGTCGTTGCGCCCGACCTTGGGCGCGGCATTGACCTGCGGCTGCGCGCCGCCCTGCCCCGCCTCGGTGTTGCCAAGCGCCTCGTCGTAATCGGCGTGCTGGTACTTCACGTTCTCGACCTGTTGCGGCGGCTCGGCCTGTTCGAGCTGAGATTCGGTGCGGATCTGCACCGTCATCAGGATCTTGGTGACGTCGGCACGTACGGTGTCGAGCAGCCCCTCGAACAGCTCGAAGGACTCGCGCTTGTACTCCTGCTTGGGGTTTTTCTGCGCATAGCCGCGCAGGTGGATACCCTGGCGCAGATGGTCAAGCGCCGCCAGATGCTCGCGCCAGTGGGTATCCAGGCTCTGCAGCATGACGTTGCGCTCGAACTGGTGCCACGCCGCCGGATCGACGACCGCGGTCTTGGCCGCATAGGCCTCCTCGCCCGCCTGCACGATACGTTCGAGGATGGCCTCGTCGTCCAGGCTGGGCTCGGCCTTCACCCACTCGCCCACCGGCAGCTTGAGCTGGCACTCGGCGAGCAGGGCCTGCTCCAGCGCCGGGATCTCCCACTGCTCCTCGACGCTCTCGGCCGGCACATAGCGACGGAAGATGTCGTGCAGCACGCCTTGTCGCATGGCGCGGATGGTGTCGGAGATGTCCTCGCTCTCGAGCAGTTCGTTGCGCTGCTGATAGACCACCTTGCGCTGGTCGTTGGAAACGTCGTCGTATTCGAGCAGCTGCTTGCGGATATCGAAGTTGCGCTGCTCGACCTTGCGCTGCGCGGACTCGAGCGAGCGCGTGACCATCGCGTGCTCGATCGCCTCACCCTCGGGCATCTTCAGGCGCACCATGATGGCGTTGAGGCGCTCGCCGGCGAAGATCTTCATCAGCGGATCTTCAAGCGACAGGTAGAAGCGGCTCGAGCCAGGATCGCCCTGGCGGCCGGAGCGGCCACGCAGCTGGTTGTCGATGCGGCGCGACTCGTGGCGCTCGGTGCCGATGATGTGCAGGCCGCCGGCGGCGAGCACCTGCTCATGCACCTTGGCCCACTCGGCACGCAGGGCACTGACGCGGGCCTCGAGCTCATCGGGCGGGACACTCGAGTCCTCGCGCAGCGCGGCCACCGGCTTCTCGATGTTGCCGCCGAGCACGATGTCGGTGCCGCGGCCCGCCATGTTGGTGGCGATCGTGACCACGCCGGGACGACCGGCCTGGGAGACGATCTGCGCCTCGCTATCGTGCTGCTTGGCGTTGAGCAGCTGGTGATCGATCTTCGCCTTCTTGAGCAGACCGGAGAGGAACTCGTTGGTCTCGATCGAGGTGGTACCGACCAGCACCGGCTGGCCACGCTCGACGCAGCCGCGGATGTCCTCGATCACCGCATCCCACTTCTCCTTCGCGGTGCGATAGACCTTGTCGTTCTCGTCCTTGCGCTGCATCGGCCGGTTGGTCGGAATGACCACGGTCTCGAGGCTGTAGATGGAGTGGAACTCGAAGGCTTCGGTGTCGGCCGTACCGGTCATGCCGGCGAGCTTGCCGTACATGCGGAAGTAGTTCTGGAAGGTGATCGAGGCCAGCGTCTGGTTCTCGGCCTGGATGCGCACGCCCTCCTTGGCCTCGACCGCCTGGTGCAGGCCGTCCGACCAGCGCCGGCCCGGCATCAGGCGGCCGGTGAACTCGTCGACGATGACCACCTCGCCGTTCTGCACCACGTACTGCTGGTCCTTGTGGTACAGCGCATGTGCGCGCAGCGCAGCATAGAGATGGTGCACCAGCAGGATGTTGGCGGGGTCGTAAAGCCCACCACCCTCGGCGAGCAGGCCCATGCGCACGAGGATCTGCTCGGCGGTCTCGTGGCCTTGCTCGGTGAGCAGCACCTGGTGGGCCTTGAGGTCGACCGTGTAGTCGCCGGCCTCGATGACCTCGTCCTTGTCGTTGAGGCCACCCTCCTGCTTCTTCAGCAGCGGCGCGACCTGGTTCATCTTGAGGTAGAGCTCGGTGTGATCCTCGGCCTGGCCGGAGATGATCAGCGGAGTGCGCGCTTCGTCGATCAGGATGGAGTCCACCTCATCGACGATGGCGAAGTTCAGACCGCGCTGCACGCGCTCGCCGAGCGAATACACCATGTTGTCGCGCAGGTAGTCGAAGCCGAACTCGTTGTTGGTGCCGTAGGTGATGTCGGCAGCGTAGGCGGCCTGCTTCTGGTCGTGCGACATGCGTGACATGTTGCAGCCGGTGGTGAGCCCGAGGAAACCGTAGATCCGCCCCATCCACTCGGCGTCGCGGCTGGCCAGGTAGTCATTCACCGTGATGACGTGCACGCCCTTGCCCGACAGCGCATTGAGGTAGGCCGGCAGGGTCGCGACCAGGGTCTTGCCCTCGCCGGTGCGCATCTCGGCGATCTTGCCGTTGTGCAGCACCATGCCGCCGACGAGCTGGACGTCGAAGTGGCGCATGCCATGCACGCGCTTGCCGGCCTCGCGCACCACCGCGAAGGCCTCGGGCAGCAGGGCATCGAGCGTTTCGCCGTTGGCCACGCGCTGCTTGAACTCCGCGGTCTTGCCCCGCAAGGCCTCATCGGACAGCGCGGAGATCTCTGGCTCGAGTGCGTTGATCCTGCGCACGGTCTGGAAGTACTGGCGGACGAGGCGGTCGTTGCGACTACCGAAGATTTTCTTGAGCAGGCCGGAGATCATGTTTGGGGGTCGACGTCAATTCGGCAAAGGCGGCAGTTTATCATGTCGGACTCGATCACCTGATGACGCTTGTCGAGCCCGCGCACGATGTCCCAACTGCTGCACCGCTTCCTCGGCCAGGGCGACGCCCTCGCCCGCCTGCAGGACCATGCCGCCCGCCTGCGCCGCCTGCAGGGGGCGCTCGAACGCGGCCTGCCGCCTCAGCTTGTCGGCCAATGCCAGGTGGCGAACCTGAAGGACGGCACGCTCACGGTCAGCGCGCGCGGCGGCGCGGCGGCCGTGCGCCTGCGGCAGATGCTGCCCAGCCTCGTCGAGCACCTGGTCCGAGCAGGACATGCGGTGCAGGCCATCAAGGTCAAGGTGGGTACGCCGGAGCAGGTGCAATGGCGCCCGCCACCTGCCGAGCGCCACCTGTCGAACGACGCGAAGGACAATCTGAGCAAGTTCGCGCAAAGCCTGCCGCCCGATTCGCCGCTGCGCGAATCGCTCGAGCGCCTGGTGCGCCGCAGCCGCCAGTAGACGAGCGCCGCGACGACAGGATCAGACCATCGGCGCGAGCACGCGCTCGATCGCGAACAGGGCGAAGAAGACGAATATCACCACGACCGCAGCGCGAAAGGATTTCCACGCCCAGGCCTTGTAGCGCGGATTGCCGGTGAGCTGCCACAGAATCACCGAGCCGCCGATCGCCAGCACGGCGAGCAGCAGCAGCAGGCGCATGATCAGCATGGGGTCGCGACCTTCATCTGCGGACGCTCAGGCGAAAGCCTGCGCCAACGGCGCAAACTGGTGGGAGACGGCGGCCGGTGTGCTCGCATCCTTCTCGAAGGTGACGATCTCCCAGGCCTCCTGATCTTCGAGCAGCACGCGCAGGATCTGGTTGTTGAGCGCATGGCCGGCCTTGTGCGCCGAGTAGGCGGCCAGCAGCGGATGGCCGCACAGGTAGAGATCACCGATCGCGTCGAGCACCTTGTGCTTGACGAATTCGTCCGCGTAGCGCAGCCCCTCGGCGTTGAGCACGCGATACTCATCCATGACGATCGCGTTTTCCAGACTGCCGCCCAGCGCCAGGCCATTGGCGCGCATGAACTCGACATCCTGCATGAAGCCGAAGGTGCGCGCGCGCGCGACGTCGCGCACGTAGGACTGCTCGGCGAAGTCGACCTTCACGCGAGTGGAGGTGCTGTCGATGGCCGGGTGGTTGAACACGATCGAGAACGACAGGCTGAAGCCGTCATACGGCTCAAGCCTGACCCATTTGTCGCCTTCGACATATTCGACCGCCTTCTTGACGCGCATGAACTTCTTGGGCGCCTTCTGCTCCTCGATGCCCGCCGACTGCAATAGAAAGACGAAGGGCGCCGAGCTGCCGTCGAGGATCGGGATCTCGGGCGCATCGACGTCGACATGCAGGTTGTCGACACCCAGGCCGGCGAGCGCCGACATCAGGTGCTCGACCGTACCGACCTTGTGGCCACCCTGCTCCAGGCCCGAGCACATGCGGGTGTCGCACACCGCATACGGGTCGGCCGGCAGCGTGAGCGGCGGCTCGAGATCCACGCGATGAAACACGATGCCCGTGTCGGGCGCCGCCGGGCGCAGGGTCAGGTTCACCTTGCGTCCGCCGTGCAGGCCGACACCCGTGGCCTTGACGATGGATTTGAGGGTACGTTGCCTGATCATGTCTATTGTCCTTTTTGATCAGGCATTTTAGCACGCACCCCCGTGACGCCCCGGCTATCGCGGTCATGCAGACAGGCTGTTGCGCAAGCAGATGTTGCAGCGCAACCACGCCTGCACAAGGCCTCGGCCGCGACTCGGAACTCAAGTCCGCAATCGGCCCTGAGCCTGCGTGGCCTCCAGCACCCGCAGCAGGCTGGAGATGTCGTCGCGCCCCATCCCCTGCGCCATCAGCGCGTTGAGTTGCTGCCAGACCTGAGCCGCGATCGGCAGCGGCACAGCTGCCGTCGCTGCCTCGTTCATCAGGATGCCGAAGTCCTTATGGTGGAGCCGTGCCTCGATCCCGGCCGAAAAGTCCCGGCGCACCATCTTGTCGCCCATGATCTCCAGCATGCGTGAGGACGCCGAGCCCCCCAACAGCGCCGTGCGCACCGCCGCCAGATCGACGCCGTGGGCTGCAGCCAGGCGCATGGCCTCGGCGCAGGCCTGGACGACTGACACCATGATCATCTGGTTGCAGGCCTTGGCCACCTGGCCGGCGCCCGGCGGACCGATGTGCACGATGCGCTTGCCAAGCACCTCGAGCAGCGGACGTACGCGCTCCAGCACCTCGGGATGGGCGCCGGCCATGATCGCCAGCGTTGCATCGCGCGCGCCCTGGGGCCCACCGGAGACGGGCGCATCCACCCAGTCGACGCCCTGGCGCGCGTAGCGCTCGGCCAGGCGACGCGCCGTATCAGGGGCGATAGTGCTCATGTCGAGATGGATGGCGCCTTTGGCAAAACCCTCGGCGAGTCCGTCCCCGCCGAAGGCGAGCGCCTCCACGTCCGCGCTCGCGGTGACGATGGTCACCACCACCTCGCTGCGTGCCGCCAGTTCGGCCGGGGTGGCACACAAGGGCACCCCCTCGGCGACCAGGCCAGCCGCGGACTCCGGCCGCCGCGCCCACACCGCAAGGGGGTGCCCGGCAGCGCGCAAATGGCGTGCCATCGACTCGCCCATTGCGCCCAGGCCGATGAAACCGATCCTCATGCCCATGCCCTCCTGTTTCACTCGGCCGCAGCGCCGCTCATGCGCTCGAGCAGCTTGAGCACGGCAACCGAATCGTCCTCGCCCAGGCCGCTGCCGACCATGGCATTGAACAGCTGCGTCGTCGCCGCAGCCGATGGCAGGGCGAGCCCGAGCCGGTGCGCCTCCTCCATGACGATGCGCATGTCCTTCTGGTGCATCCAGGCCTTGAAGCCAGGTTTGAAGTTGCGCTCCAGCATGCGCTGACCGTGGTTCTCCAGGATGCGCGAATACGCGAAGCCGCCCAGCAAAGCCTCGCGCACGCGCGCAGCGTCGACCCCACTGCGCGTGGCGAAATTGAGCGCTTCGGCCACTGCCGCCACACCGACGCCGGTAAGGATCTGATTGCAGGCCTTGGCGACCTGGCCGGCACCGGCGTCACCGATGCGGGTGATCGAGCGCCCCATGGCCTCGAGCAGGGGCAGCACGCGCGCAAAAGCATCGGCATCACCGCCGGCCATGATGGTGAGCGAGCCCGCAATGGCGCCGACCTCTCCTCCCGACACCGGCGCATCGAGCGCCGTCACGCCGCGCGCCGCCAGACGGGCTGCAATCGACTGCGCTGCGGCCGGTGCGATGGTACTCATGTCGATATGGATGTGACCCGCCCCTGCCGCCTCGGCCACGCCTGCCGGGCCGAGCGTCACCTGCTCCACGTCGGGCGCATCGGCCACCATGCTGATCGTCACTGCCGCCCGTCTGGCGACATCGGCCGCGCTCTCGCACTCACCCGCGCCAGCCGCCAGCAGCGGCTCCATCGACGCGCGACGGCGGCTCCAGACATGCACGCGATGACCTGCCTTGATCAGGTTGAGCGCCATGGGCCGGCCCATCAGGCCGAGTCCGATGAATCCAACTTCCATTCGATAGATCTCCGTGGGGGATAGGTTCGGCACGGCATGCACCGGAAGCCGAGCGAGGCCTGCACGCGCACACCGCCTTTGCCGCTGGCAGGGCGGCAGGAAGCCCGCCATAATCCGGGCCATGAACTACGGCGCAATCATCAAGGAAATCGGGCGGGGCGCCAAGGGCGCACGCGACCTCGACACGGACACGGCGGCCGCGCTGTTCGGCGACATGCTCGACGGTCGCATTCCCGAACTCGAGCTCGGCGCCATCCTGATCGCCTTCCGCATCAAGAGCGAGGCCCTGCCCGAACTGCTCGGCTTCAAGCAGGCGATGGACGCGCGCAGCGCCCAGGTCCAGGTACCGGCGGGCCCCCGCTGCGTCGTCCTGCCGACCTACAACGGCGCACGCCGCCAGGCCAATCTGATGCCGCTGGTGGCGATGCTGCTGGCACGTGAGGGCGTTCCGGTGCTGATCCAGGGTCGTCACGACTTCGACACCCGGGTCAGCCCGTTCGAGCTGCTTGACGAGCTCGACCTGCGCCCGGCGGCCGACACCGCCGAGGCCGCAGCGCAACTCGCGGACCGCCGCCTGGCGTGCATCAGCCTCCAGCGCCTGCTACCGGGTCTCGACCCCCTGCTTGCCCTGCGCACCCGCATGGGCGTGCGCGCCAGCGGCCACACCATGGCCAAGCTGATCGACCCCTGCCGCGGACGCAGCGTGCGCGTGGTGGCGGTCACCCACCCCGAGTACCTCGAGCGCATGGATGCCTTCCTGCGCCTGGACGGTGGGCGCTCGATGCTGCTACGTGGCACCGAGGGCGAGATCTACGCCAACCCTCGCCGCTGCCCGGAAATGAAAGCCTACGTCGACGGTGAGACGCGGCTGGCCGTCGCGGGCGAAGAAGGCGGCGCCCCACCGCTACCCGGGCTGCCAGACCTGCCGGGCGTCACCGACAACGCAGCACTCATCCGCGCCATGCTCGCGGGCGACGCCCCCATACCCGCCCCGATCACCGCGCAGGTCGCGGCGCTGAAAGCGCTCGCGCACTGAACACCGCGCGGGCGCAACACACAAGCCAACCCAAGGACTGATCGCGACATGGACACGCCCGAGCACAGACACTTCGCCCGCATCGGCTTTCACCACGGAGCCCGCTTCAGCGTCGCCGGACACACCGAGGCCTGCGAGATCCTCGACCTTTCACTCAAGGGCGCACTGCTGCAGTTGCAGGACGGAGCGGCGATCACTTCTGGCGCCAGCTGCAGCCTCGAGCTCGTGCTCGATGACGGCGAGGCCGTGGTGCGCATGGACGGCCATGTGGCGCACTGCAGCGCGGGCCGGATAGGGCTCGCATGCACTGCAATCGACCTCGACAGCATCACCCACCTGCGCCGCCTGATCGAACTCAACCAGGGCGACGCCACACTGCTCGAGCGCGAACTCGCCGCCCTGCTGCCGCACTGAACACGCCTGTCGATCAGGCCGCAAACCGGCCCGCGCGGTAATCGGCGACCGCCTGATAGATCTCCTGCTCGGTGTTCATCACGAACGGGCCGTACTGGGCAATCGGCTCGCCCAGGGGGCGGCCGGCAACGAGCAGCACACGTGCATCGGCCCTGGCCTCCAGCCGCACACCATCGCTGGCAGCCTCATTGGCAAGGATGGCCATGGTGTGCTCGGGCACCACCTGCCCCGCAACCGTCAACTGACCCTGATAGGCGTAGATGAAGGCGTTGTGCTCCACCGCCAGCGGCTGCTCGAACTGCGCCCCCGCAGGCAGGTGAATGTCCAGATAGAGCGGCGCCGTGGCGGTGCGCGTCACTGCACCGCCCACGCCATGGCTCTCGCCCGCGATCACGGTGACCTCGACCCCGGCTGCGGTGCGCACGCGTGGCAGCTCGCGGGCGGCGAAATCCCGGTACCAAGGTGCGCTCATCTTGTCGCTCGCCGGCAGGTTCAACCACAGCTGGAAGCCCGCCATCAGTCCGTCTTCCTGTTGCGGAATCTCCGAGTGGATCACCCCCCGGCCAGCCGTCATCCACTGCACGCCACCACTTTCCAGCAAGCCCTCGTTCCCGGCGCTATCGCGATGCAGCAGACGGCCGGCGATCATGTAGGTCACCGTCTCGAAGCCGCGGTGTGGATGATCGGGGAAGCCGGCGATGTAATCCTCGGCCCGATCGCTGCCGAAGGCATCGAGCATCAGGAAAGGATCGAGACGGCGCTGCAGGGACTGTGTCAGCACGCGCGTCAGCTTCACGCCTGCACCATCGGAGGTCGGTACGCCGGTAACCAGACGTTCGACCGTGCGCGGCTGCACCACCGTAACCACAGGACTGGCACCTGCTGTCGTTGCACTCATGTCTGCTCTCCTCATGTCTGTCCTACCGCTGGCAATGCTGCGGCGGACGGGTCCGCCGCAGTTGCCGAAACTCACCCCAAGGCGACGGCGATATCCGCCTCAGCCTCGGCAAAGCCCTGCCGGGCCGACTCGTCACCCATGTTCAGCCCTTCCGCATACACGAAGCGCACATCGGTCATCCCCAGGAAAGCAAACACCGTCTGCAGGAAGGGCGTCTGGGTGTCGGCCGGCGTACCGCGGTAGCGGCCACCGCGAGCGAAGGCGACGATCACCTTCTTGCCCTTGAGCAGGCCCTCGGGCCCACGCTCGGTATAGCGGAAGGTGACACCGGCGCGAGCGATCGCGTCGATCCAGTTCTTGAGCTGAGTCGAGATGCCAAAGTTGTACATCGGTACGCCGATCACGATCACGTCGGCAGCCTGCACCTCGGCAATCAAGGCGTCGCTCTCGGCCACGCGGACCGCCTGTTCCGGCGTACGCTGGTCGGCGGGGGTGAACAGCGCACCGAGCGCCCCTTCATCGATCACCGGGGCAGGATCGCGCGCCAGGTCACGCAGCACGATCAGCGCCTCGGGGTGGGTCGACTTCAGACGGGCAACGATGTCGCTGGCGACACGGGTGGAGTTGGCGCCTTCAGTGCGGGCACTGCCGTTGATCTGCAGAATGTTCATGTTCTCTCTCCTTGGGACGCTTGGGGTCAGGGTCTTGTTGCAACACGGTGATGAGAGTCTAATCGTGCCTATTTAATTGATTAACCCCCCATTTAGAGCAACATTGTCTCAAAATTGGAACAATACGACCCCGCCGACCTGCTGATCTTCGCCCGCGTGGCAGAGGGTGGCAGCTTCACCGCCGCTGCCGACCGCCTCGGCCTGCCCAAGTCCACGGTCTCGCGCCGCATCTCCATGCTCGAGGAGCAGCTAGGGGAACGGCTGCTGCTGCGCACGACCCGACGCCTGACTGTCACCGAGTTCGGCGAGGCACTGCTCGAGCATGCACGCCAGGTCGCAAGCGAGATTGACGCTGTAAAGGCCCTCGCAGAAAGCCGCCAGGCCCGCCCCAGCGGACGCTTGCGCGTGTCGATGCCGAGCGACTTCGCCAACCTCCTGCTCACCGACGCCCTGGCCGCCTTCTGCGCCCTGCACCCCGCGGTGGCGCTGGAACTGGACCTGTCGCCACGGCGGGTCGACCTGCTCGGCGAGAACTTCGACATCGCCATCCGCATGGGCGAACTACCCGACGACACCGTGCTCGCCGCGCGCCGCCTGGCGGTGTTCCCTGCCGGACTTTATGCTGCCCCCGCATACCTCGCCGAGCATGGCGAACCCGAGCGCCCTGACGCACTCAACCAGCACCGCGCGCTGCGGCTGCTCGGACGCGGAGGCGCCCCATTAGGCTGGACGCTGATGCGGGGCGAGGAACGCTGGCAAGGCACGCCACCCGGCAGCATCACTGCAAACTCACCCGAGCTACTGATCCGACTGGCCCGCGGCGGCGCAGGCATTACCGCGGTACCGGACTACTTCGCCGCCCCCTACGTGCGCCGCGGGGAACTGCGCCGGGTGCTCGCGGCGTGGTGCCTGCCCACCCACACGGCGTGGGCGGTGTTCCCGGGAAGACGGCTGATGCCGGCCAAGACACGCGCTTTTCTGGACATGCTGCAGGCTGCACTGGGCACGGGGACCGCGGCGGGAACCGAAACCGCGACACCACGCTCCGAGGACGCATGACCTACAATGGGCGCCCGCCCAGGAAACCGATACCCGATGTCCCTGATCCACACCCTGCTGCACCTGCCGGCGCGCGTGCTCTACCTCGCCCTGTTCGCCACCGCCATCGGCCTGCTTGGCTTCGGACTCTACCTGCAGCACGTAGGGGGGCTGGAACCCTGCCCGATGTGCATCATGCAGCGTTATGCCTTCCTGGGCGTGGCACTCGTTGCCCTGGTCGGCGGCCTGCACGGCCCGGGCCGCAGCGGCAGCCGCGTGTACGCGGCGCTGATCGCCGTGGGCGCGCTTGGCGGCGGCGGCATCGCCGCGCGCCAGAGCTGGATGCAGCTCTTTCCGCCTGAGATCCCGGAGTGTGGCCCAGGATTGGAATTCATGCTGGAGAGCTTCCCTCTGGGCGAGGCCCTGCCAATGATCTTCCGTGGCGCGGGCGACTGCGTCGCCATCGACTGGACCTTCCTCGGACTGTCGATCGCCAACTGGTCGCTGGTAACCTTCACCGCCACCTTCGCCTTTGCGCTGTGGATGCTGGTCCGCCGGGAGGCGGCACGCTGAGACAGGCCGCGCCGATGGGGCGCGCGCTCAGTCGACCACGCGCACGATCTGGCCGCCGATCTCGTAGCGGCCATCACCGAGCGCATTGCAGCGCGTAACCTCGAGCTTGGTGATCAACGGCGGGCGGTCCGGTGTCGGCGAACCAAGCGGCCCCAGCACGGCAACGTCGATGACCTCGTTGCGCCCCGGCACATAGGCCGCATGCAGCGTCATGCCTCCCACCCCGATCTCGATGCAGGTCGCGTCTACCCGTTCGCCGTTACGCAACGCGATGTAGGCGGGGCACCCCAGCGGCAAGCGCCGATTGAGGCGTCGATCCTGGTGCGGCGGTACGTCATTCGTGGCCATATGCATCCCGGAGCTGATGAGCATCGCGTGATTCTAGCGCTTGCCGCTGCCACAGGTGTCTTCCCCGCTCGAAGCATCAGCGGTCCGGCGTGCACAAGCGCACGGCGCCGGGCACAGGGACGTGAGCCCCGTCATCCCGTCCAGCAGCGTGCGCCCTTCAGATCAGGCCTGACTCGGCAGATCCTGCAAGCGGCCGATGCGACTGCGCATGGCCGCGTAGTACAGCACCGGGATCACCACCAGGGTGAGCACGGTGGACACCAGGATGCCGAAGATCAGGCTGATCGCGAGGCCATTGAAGATCGGGTCGTCGAGGATGAACACCGCGCCGATCATCGCCGCCAACGCAGTGAGTCCGATCGGCTTGGCACGTACCGCCGCGGCACGGATCACTGCCTCGCCGAGCTCCATGCCCGCGGCAACTTGCTGGTTGACGAAGTCCACCAGCAGGATGGAGTTGCGCACGATGATGCCAGCGAGCGCGATCATGCCGATCATCGAGGTCGCGGTGAACTGGGCGCCGAACAGCGCATGCCCGGGCATCACGCCGATGATGGTGAGCGGGATCGGCGCCATGATGATGAGTGGCACCAGATAGCTCCTGAACTGCGCCACCACCAGCAGGTAGATCAGCACCAGGCCGACCGCGTAGGCCGCCCCCATGTCGCGGAAGGTCTCGTAGGTGATCTGCCACTCGCCGTCCCACTTGAGTTGGTATCCGGCATAGGGGTCGTCGGGCTGGCTGATGAACCACTCGCCGAGCGTGCCATACAGGCCCGGCGCACCCTCGAGCGCCATGCCATTGACACGTGTACGGATGTCGAACATGCCGTACAGCGGCGAATCGAGCTTGCCGCCCATGTCACCGGTCACATACACCACCGGCAGCAGGTCCTTGCGGTACAGGATCTGCTCGCGCCGGGTTTCGGCAACCTGCACCAGCTCGGACACCTTGACCAGCTGGCCGGCGTTGTCGCCCTGGCGCGCGCGCACCTGCATCGCCAGCAGGCTGGCGAGCTCGGACTGCTCCACCGCCGGCAGCTGGACGCGCACCGGGATCTCGTACTTGTTGTCGCCGCCATGTACCGGAGTGACGTTCTCGCCGGCGAGGCCGAGGCGCACCACCTCGACGATGTCGGCCTGGGCCACGCCCATGCGCGCGGCCTTGGCCTGATCCACGCGCAGCACCAGCTTGGGCGCATCCTCGTCCACCGTGTCGTCCACGCCGACGATGTCGGGCGTGGCCTCGAAGGCCGCGCGCACCCGGCGCGCCACCTCCAGCTGCCCGGCGTAGTCCGGACCGTAGATCTCGGCGACGATCGGCGACAGCACCGGCGGCCCGGGCGGCACCTCCACCACCTTGGCGTTGCCGCCGTTGCGGGTCGCAATCGTGCTGACCGCGTCGCGCACCGCGACCGCGATCTCGTGGCTCTGGCGCGAGCGCGCAGACTTGTCGACCAGGTTGACCTGGATGTCACCCTGCTCCGGGGCGCTGCGCAGGTAGTACTGGCGCACCAGGCCGTTGAAGTTGATCGGCGCGGCGGTGCCGGCGTAGGACTGCCAGTCGGTGACCTCGGGCACGGCAGCCAGATGCGCGCCGATCTCGTTGAGCACGCGCGCAGTATCCTCCACCGGCGTACCCACCGGCATGTCGAGCACCACCTGGAACTCGCTCTTGTTGTCGAAGGGCAGCATCTTCATCACCACCAGCTGCACCACCGGCAGCGCCACCGAGGCACCGATCAGCGCCAGCACTGCGAGCCACAGCAGCAGGCGGTTGCGCGCGCCACGGCGGGCGTCGAGCAAGGGCGTCATGAGACGACGGAACAGGCCATCGAGCCGCTTCGTCATGCGATCCTCGCCCCCGTGCTGGTGCGCATCGACGTTCTTCAGCATCTTCTGCGCCAGCCAGGGCGTGACCACGAAGGCCACCACCAGCGAGATGAACATGCCCATCGAGGCATTGATCGGGATCGGGCTCATGTAGGGCCCCATGAGGCCGCTGACGAAGGCCATCGGCAGCAGCGCCGCGATCACGGTGAAAGTGGCGAGGATGGTGGGGCCGCCGACCTCGTCCACCGCCTTGGGGATCAGCCTCCACAGCGGCGTGTCGGGCTCGAGCGTATGCCAGCGATGGATGTTCTCGACCACCACGATGGCGTCATCGACCAGAATGCCGATCGAAAAAATGAGCGCGAACAGCGACACCCGGTTGAGGGTGAAGCCCCAGGCCCAGGACGCGAACAAGGTGGCGGCCAGGGTAAGCGTGACCGCGATGCCGACGATGAGCGCCTCGCGCCGACCGAGCGCGAAGAAGACCAGCGCCACCACCGCGGCGGTCGCGAAGGCGAGCTTGCCGATGAGTTGGGCAGCCTTGTCATTGGCCGTCTTGCCGTAGTCGCGGGTGACGGTGACCTCGACCCCATCGGGGATCAGGCTGCCGCGCAGACTGTCCAGTCGCTGCATGGCCGCGCGGGCGACGTCGGCGGCGTTGGCGCCAGGCTTCTTCGACAACGCCAGGGTGACCGCGGGGAACATGCCCTGCTGCTCGATGCCGCGCTGCTGCGCAGCCGCGCCGGTGCCGAACCACACGTACTGCGCGGGCTGATCGGGCCCATCGATGACGTCGGCGACATCGCGCAGGAAGACAGGGCGCAGGTCGTGCACGCCAACCACCAGGCCGCGTACGTCTTCGGCCGACTCCAGATAGGTGCCCGTCTGAACCAGCACCTCCTGGTTGCCGGCCACCAGGCTGCCTGCGGGCTGCGAGGCGTTGGCCAGCTGCAGGGCGGCGCGCAGGTCCTGCGCAGTGACACCGTGCGCGTTCATGCGCACGGTGTCCATGTTCACCCGGATGACATGACCGGGGCCACCGATAGTGAGCACGTCGCGGGTGCCGGGGATACGCTTCAACTCGGTCTCGATCGCACGCGAAACCTGTTGCAGCTCGAAGCCGGCGCGCTCGCCATCCGCGGTCCACAGCGTGAAGCTGACGATGGGCACGTCGTCGATGCCCTTGGGCTTGATCAGCGGCGTGCCGACGCCAAGCTGCGGCGACAGCCAGTCGGCGTGCGAGTGCACGGTGTCGTAAAGGCGCACGAGCGCGGTCTGGTTGGGCACGCCGACCTCGAACTGCACGGTGACCACCGCCATGCCCGGCCGCGACACGGTATACACGTGCTCCACGCCAGCGATGCGCGACAGCACCTGCTCGGCAGGACGCGCGACAAGGGCTTCGACGTCGCGCGCAGAAGCCCCCGGAAACGGCACCAGCACGTTGGCCATGGTGACGTCGATCTGCGGCTCTTCCTCCTTCGGTGTGACCAGGGTGGCAAAGATGCCGGCGAGCAGCAGCACCAAGGCCAGCAGCGGCGTGATGGCATTGCGCTGAAAGCCGGCCGCGATGCGGCCAGCGATGCCGAGAGGCGTATCCATGATCACCTCCTCAGCGTGCAGGCGCAGCTGCGCGCGCCCGGAGGCCAGCCTGTACTGGATCGAGGGCGAGCGTCTCGTCACCCTTGAGGCCGGCCAGCACCTCTACCGCCTCGCTGCCGTTCACACCCCGCCCGAGGCGGACCTGGCGTAGCGCGAAGCCGCCTGCTCCGTCAGCGACATACACCGCTGTCAACTCGCCACGGCGCAGGATGGCCGCACGCGGCACAACCACCACGGAAGCCTCTGCCGTGCCCGCCCCCACGAAATGCACGCGCGCGAAGCTGCCCGGCATCAATCCGTCTGTGCCTGCGGGTAACTCGACGCGGACACGCACCGTGTGCGTGCGCGCATCCGCCGCCGGCAGCAAGGTGACCGCCTCGGCATCGACGACGCGGCCGCCATCCCCGAGCGTCACGCGCGCGCGCACAGCCCCGTCACCGAGCGCGGCCAGGCGCTGCGGCGCCACATCGGTGACGGCACGCATGCGTGCCGGGTCGTGAAGGGTGAATAGCGCGCGTCCGGGCTGGGCCATCTCGTCGGTCTCGATATGGCGCACCGACACCACGCCGTCGAGCGGCGCCACGATCTCGAACTGACTTTTTACGGTGGCAGCCTGTTCGCGCTGGGCGCGGGCAGCCTTGACGGCCGCCTCGGCAGCCTCGAGGCGGGTACGCGCGGCATCGAGCGCGGACGCGCTGAGGAACTGGCGCTCGACGAGGCCGCGTGCACGGGCAAGTTCGCTACGGGCATTGCCCATTTCGGCCTCGGCCTGCCCCACCCCGGCCTGCGCAGCCGCAAGCGCAGCCGCCGCCTCGGCCGCATCGATGCGGGCCAGCACCTGGCCGCGGCGGACACGGTCGCCGGTGTCGACGGCGAGTGCAAGGACCCGCCCCTGCACCTGCGCAGCAACGGTGACTTGATGGACAGCCTCTATGCTGGCCTCGCTGACGAAGCCAAGATCCTGTGCCTGCGCGCCGATCCGCACGGTCGGCACGTCGGCAGTGGCTGCGCCCGGCACTGAAAAAGCACACGCGACCAGTACGGCGCGTACAAGAGGGGGGAGCATGATCATCTTCATGTCTATAAGTATATTCTTATAGACATGAGCGTCAAGCCATCCGCCACGACGCGCGTGCATGAACCTCTTCCCGCGCGGACAACCAGCATGTGAACGACGAAAAGCTCGCGGCTGGCGCCGCTCCTGCCTTGGTCCCAAGCGCTGCAGACCCGCCGTAGGAGCGGCCCCAGCCGCGAACTCGTGAAGGCGATCATGCCGCTGCATCCGCAAGATCGCGCGCTTGATGCGATGGCCTTGCAGCAGGCCATGCGCACGCTGAAGCGTACGGGGGAATCAGTCGAGACAGGAAGCCGCGTAGTCCGCCATCGCAGCGACCACCCTGGCGGACTCGCCCGCTGCGGTGGCGAGCACGATCTCGCAGTCTGGGTGGGCCGCGCGCACCTCATCGACCAGGATCGGCAGGTCACGCGTGAGATGCCCCGCCTGGGCGAGGAAGATCGGCACTACCGCCACCTTGCGCGCACCCGCGGCAGTCAGCGCGGCCACCGCCTCCGGCAGCGTCGGCGTCATGAACTCGAGGAAGGCAAGCTCCACGCTCGGCGCATCGGGGCGTGCCAGCAGCGCCTCACGGATGCGGCGCATGGGCCCCGCCCAGTCGGGATTACGGGCACCATGCCCGAACAAGACGACGGCGGTGTCACGCGCAACACTTGAATTCATGAACAGCTCTCCGGGTTGTCTGGGTCCGCTGCGCCAAGGGTAGCGCAGGCTACCCGCGCCTGCAGCAGATGATCGAGCGCGCGTGCGGCGCAGAACAGGCCCGCACTGGCGGTCACTGCCATGCTCGAGCCATATCCGGCACAGGCCAACCCCTGCGGAGCGAGCGCGGCAGCCGCGCCCGTACCCTGGCAGGCCCGCGCTTCGGGGTAGCGCACCGGCTCGGTGGAGAACACCGCATCGATGCCGAACTTGCGCCGCGGGTCGCGGCTGAAACCGTGTTCCTTGCGCAGGCGGGCGCGCACCTTGGACAGCAGAGGGTCTTGCACCGTACGTGCCAGATCATCGACCACCAGCCGGCCCGGATCGGTCTTGCCCCCTGCCCCGCCCGCCATCACCAACCTGATTCGGCGGCGCCGGCACACGGCCGCAATCGCTACCTTGGCGCGCACGTTGTCGATGGCGTCGATGACGACATCGAAGCACTGCAGCAGGTCCTCGGCGTTCTCGGCAGTCAGGAAGTCCTCGACCTGCTCGACCGCGCACAGCGGGTTGATGCCCGCAATGCGCGCGGCCATCGCGCCGACCTTGGCCATGCCGAGCGTAGATTCGAGCGCATGTACCTGGCGGTTGATGTTCGACTCGGCAACGTGGTCGAGGTCGATCAGGGTGAGTCGGCCTACCCCACTGCGTGCCAGCGCCTCGGCCGCCCACGAGCCGACGCCGCCGACACCGATCACGCAGGCATGTACGACCTGCAGACGGGCGACTGCGCCATCGCCGTAGAGCCGGTCGATACCGCCGAAGCGGCGGGCAACATCGACGCCTGCGTCTTGCATCGCGCCCCGCTCAGGCCGTCTCGGCCGCGGTGACGCGCTGGCTGTCGAGCCATACGCCCAGACCCTGGGCGTTGAGCTCGAGGTCCATGCGCAGCAGGTCGAGCGTCTCGTCCTCGTTGAGCGCCCAGTTCTGGCGTGCGGCCTCCTCGCGCATGATCTGCTCGAGGCCGGCAAGGATCTCGACATGGCGGGCCACGCCATCGCCGCGCGCAGCCTGCGCCACCGCCACCATGGTGTCGATCAGACGGTGGAGGTCAGCGCCCAGGCGATCGACTTCGGTGATCCGGCTGTAGTGCGTCAGGTACATGGCCTGCGGCTGCATCGCCAGCATGCGGTCGATGGAGGCGTGCATCGCCTCGGGCTCGAACTGGGTCGGCGTCGTCGTCGGCATGATGAAGGCACGGCCATCGACATCAAGTTCGCGATAGGACAAGCCAAAGGTGTCGCCCGTGAAGAAGGCGCGCGCACTGTCGTCCCAGATGCAGACGTGGTGGCGCGCATGCCCCGGGGTATCGAAGATGCGCAGGCAGCGACCGCCCAGCTTGAGCTCGAGGCCGTCGGTGGCCGCCACGATGCGCTCGGCCGCGACAGGCACCAGGCGTCCGTAGAGCGCGAACGCGCGCTCCGGCCCGTAAACGGCGCAGGTGGCGTCCCACAACCGGCTCGGATCAGTCATGTGGCGCACGCCACGCGGATGCACGACAAGCCTGGCGTGCGGCAGCGCACACATCAGGCTGCCCGCACCACCGGCGTGGTCGAGATGGATGTGGGTCAACAACACCCAATCCACTGCTTCGGGCGCGATACCGAGCGCGGCGAGCGCGCCGAGCACGCGCGGCACCGAGGCGTTGCTGCCGGTATCGACGATCGCGGCGCGACCGTCCTGCACGATGATATGGATGGCCGCAAGCTGCGGCCGGCCATAGCCGGAATCCACCGCATGAACGCCGTCGGCGTGGCTGATCAGGTCCAACATTGCACTCCCTCCTCGCACTGCCGCGCGGCAGACCAGCATCGGCGACCCGACTCTAGCCTCGCGCTCCGGCAGTGTCGCGGACGCACATCACGCGCGCGCATCCGCATCCTCCCGCTTCAGAACGGGATGTCGTCGTCGAAATCACCAAAACCGCCCGGCTGCTGCTGCGGTTGTGCTGCCGGCTGAGGGCGCTGTGCGGGTGCGCGCGGCGCGGCAGCGGCCGGCGCGGGCGCGTCCCAGCCACCCTCGCTCGCGCGCATCGGTGCGTCACCACCTTCGCGACGGCCGCCCAGCATCTTCATCTCGTCAGCGCGGATCTCGGTGGTGTAGCGGTCCTGGCCGCTCTGATCCTGCCACTTGCGGGTCCGCAGGCTGCCCTCGATGTACACCTGGCTGCCCTTGCGCAGATACTGGCCAGCGATCTCGGCCAGCTTGCCGTAGAAGGACACCCGATGCCATTCGGTCGCTTCACGGCGCTCGCCGGTGGCTTTGTCGCGCCAGTTCTCGGTGGTGGCAAGACGGATATTGCAAATCGCGTCGCCCGACGGGGCGAAACGGCTTTCCGGGTCGGCACCGAGGTTGCCGACCAGGATGACTTTATTGACGGATGCCATCCGGTTCTCCTTTGAGTGTGCATCCGGGCGCGGCGATGTAAGCGCTGCACCCGCGTGAAATACGACAGACCCCAGGCCAGGCCTGGGTGCTTCAGCCCGCTGCCGGCTGCGCGCGCAGCGGCGGCGGCCGCATGGACGCCGCAAGACCAAGCCAGGCAAGGGCGAGCAAGGCACAGAACAGGCTCACCGCACCCGGCCCATGGACCTGGCCCAGCCAGCCGCCGAGCACGCCGCCGAGGAACAGGCCGATCGACTGCAAGGTGTTATACACCCCCAGCGCTGTGCCCTTTGCGCCGGGCGCTGCGATGCGCGAAATCCACGACGGCTGGGTTGCCTCGAGCACATTGAACGCAATGAAGAAAAGCGTCAGCAGCAATGCCAATGGTATCAGACCGTCACCAATCAGCCACAGCCCCAGCTGGACCACCGCCAGCAGCACGATCGCCGCATTGAAAACGGGCTTGAGCTTGTCATGGCGCTCGGCGACGATCACCGCTGGCACCATCACGACGAAGGACAACAGCACGGCCGGCAGATAGACCTTCCAGTGCTCGGGCATGGGCAACCCGCCGCTCGCCACCAGGGCCGAGGGCACCATCACCCACATCGTGGTCTGGATGAGATGGAGCGCGAATACGCCGAAGTTGAGCCGCATGAGCTGGCCGTCGCGGAGCACGTCGATCAGGCGCCCCGTCGCGCGCGGCACGGGCGGCGCCGCAGGCACCACCCACAGCACCACGCCGATGGCGACGAAGGCGAGCACCGCGGTCAGCCAGAAGATCCCATCCATGCCGACCGCGGCATACAACAGCGGCGCAGCGACCATGGACAGCGCGAACACGAGCCCGATCGACGAGCCGATCATGGCCATCACCTTGGTACGGTGCTGGTCGCGGGTGAGGTCGGCAGCGAGCGCCGTGACTGCCGCCGAGATCGCGCCCGCCCCCTGCAGGATACGGCCGGCAATGATCATCGTGATATCGTCGGCTAGCGCGGCGACCACGCTGCCGATCACGAACAGCACGAGTCCGAACACGATCACCGGCTTGCGGCCGAAACGATCGGAGGCGGCACCGTAGGCGATCTGCAGGCAGGCCTGGGTGAGGCCGTAGGCGCCTATCGCCAGCCCCACCAGGGTCAGGTTGTCGCCGCCCGGGATGGTCGCGGCATGAACTGCGAACACAGGCAGGATCAGGAACAGCCCCAGCATGCGCAGCGCAAAGATCGCTGCCAGGCTCATGCCGGCGCGGCGTTCGTCGCGCGTCATCGGATCGCGAGCAGGAACGGTCATCAGAGGAAACCGGCGTCGTCAAAGCCGAGCATTTTAGCACTCCGGCCGCCTGGCCGGTGCCGCCCTTCTCTCGTATAGTTTCGGGCTGGCCCACGCTAGGCATCTGCCATGGACGAGATCCGCATCCGCGGTGCGCGCACGCACAACCTGAAGAACATCAGTGCCGACCTGCCGCGAAACCGGCTCACGGTCATCACCGGCCTGTCCGGATCCGGCAAATCCTCGCTCGCCTTCGACACGCTGTACGCTGAGGGCCAGCGCCGCTACGTCGAGTCGCTGTCGGCCTACGCGCGCCAGTTCCTGCAGCTCATGGAAAAACCGGATGTAGATCTCATTGAGGGCCTGTCGCCCGCGATCTCGATCGAACAGAAAGCCACCAGCCACAACCCGCGCTCCACCGTGGGTACGGTTACCGAGATCCACGACTACCTGCGCCTGCTCTACGCCCGTGCCGGCACGCCCCATTGCCCGGAGCACCCCGAGCACGCCCTCGAGGCCCAAAGTGTGGCCCAGATGGTCGACCACGTTCTGGCGCTGCCGCCCGAGACAAGGCTGATGATCCTCGCCCCGGTGGTGAGCGGGCGCAAGGGCGAGCAACAGGACCTGTTCGCCGAGCTGCGTGCCCAGGGCTTCGTGCGCGTGCGGGTCGACGGCGAGGTCATGGAACTCGATGCGATGCCGGCACTCGACAAGAGCCGCCGCCACGACGTCGAGGTGGTGATCGACCGCCTGAAGGTCCGTGCCGACCAGCGTGGCCGCATCGCCGAGTCCTTCGAGACCGCGCTCCAGCATGCCGACGGACGTGCGCTCGCCGTGGAGATGGACAGCGGCACCGCTCACCTGTTCTCGGCGCGCTTCGCCTGCCCAGTGTGCAGCTTCGCACTCGCCGAGCTCGAACCACGCCTGTTCTCGTTCAACAACCCGGCAGGCGCGTGCCCGCGCTGCGATGGACTGGGCGCCATCGCGTTCTTCGACCCCGCACGCGTCGTCGCACACCCCGAACTTTCGCTCGCCGCAGGCGCGATCCGGGGCTGGGATCGGCGCAACCAGTTCTACTTCCAGATGCTCGCCAGCCTCGCAGCACACTACGGCTTCGACATCGAGACCCCGTTCATCGATCTACCCGACACGGTACGTGAGACCGTCCTGCATGGCTCCGGACGCACCCGCATCGCCTTTCGCTACATGGCCGACAATGGCCGCATGGTGCTCAAGGAGCACCCGTTCGAAGGCATCATCCCGAATCTCGAGCGCCGCCTGCGCGAGACCGACTCACAGGCGGTGCGAGAAGAACTGACGAAATATCGTGCCAGCCGGGTCTGCCCGGCCTGCGAGGGCAGCAGATTGCGCAGCGAGGCACGCCACGTGCTGATCGGTGGCCGTGCGCTGCCCGACATCGCTCGCCTGCCGCTCGCCGAATGCCAGCGCTTCTTCACCCAGCTGCAGCTCACCGGCGCGCGCGCCCAGGTCGCCGAGCGCATCATCAAGGAGGTCGCCGACCGCCTCAGCTTCCTCATCAACGTCGGCCTCGACTATCTTTCACTCGACCGCGCTGCAGACACCCTGTCCGGCGGCGAAGCTCAGCGCATCCGCCTGGCCAGCCAGATCGGCTCAGGCTTGACTGGCGTCATGTACGTGCTCGACGAGCCTTCGATCGGCCTGCACCAGCGCGACAACGACCGCCTGCTCGGCACCCTGCGCCAACTCCGCGATCTCGGCAATACGGTGATCGTTGTCGAGCACGACGAAGACGCAATCCGCAGCGCCGACTACCTGATCGACATGGGCCCGGGCGCAGGGGAGCACGGCGGTCAAATCGTCGCCCGCGGCACACCCCAGCAAGTCATCGACGACCCAGCCTCCATCACCGGTGACTATCTCGCCGGCCGCCGCAGCATCCCGGTGCCGCGCACCCGCCGGCAGCTCGACCCGGAGCGTATGCTGCACATCCTCGGCGCGACCGGTAACAACCTCAAGCAGGTCGATGCGGCGCTACCGATCGGCCTGTTCACCTGCATCACAGGCGTGTCCGGATCGGGCAAGTCGACCTTGATCAACGACACCCTGGCCGCCGCAGCAGCGCGCCACCTCAATGGCGCCAGCGTCGAGGCCGCCCCCCACCGGAGCGTCCAAGGGCTGGACGCCCTGGACAAGATCATCAATGTCGACCAGTCACCAATTGGTCGCACACCGCGGTCGAACCCAGCCACCTACACCGGCCTGCTGACACCGATACGCGAGCTGTTCGCGGGCGTGCCCGAGGCCCGCGCGCGTGGCTACGGACCTGGGAGGTTCTCCTTCAACGTGCGTGGAGGCCGCTGCGAGGCTTGCCAGGGCGACGGCATGATCAAGGTCGAGATGCACTTCCTGCCCGACATGTACGTGCCTTGCGACGTCTGTCACGGTAAGCGATACAACCGCGAGACCCTGGAGATCCGCTACAAGGGGCGAACGATCTACGAAGTGCTCGACATGACGGTGGAACAGGCCTTCGATTTCTTCGCTGCTGTGCCCGCCGTCGCGCGCAAGCTCGAGACCCTGAAGGATGTCGGCCTCGGCTACATCCGTCTGGGCCAGAGCGCTACCACCTTGTCGGGCGGCGAAGCGCAACGTGTCAAGCTCGCCCTAGAACTCTCGAAGCGCGACACCGGCCGCACCCTGTACATCCTCGATGAACCCACCACCGGCCTGCATTTCCAGGACATCGAGATGCTGCTCACGGTCCTGCACCGTCTGCGCGACCATGGCAATACGGTTATCGTCATCGAGCACAATCTCGATGTCATCAAGACTGCCGATTGGCTGATCGACATGGGCCCGGAAGGCGGCGGTGGGGGCGGCACCATTGTGTGCGCAGGCCCGCCGGAAGCAGTCGCAGCCCACCCCTCGAGCCACACCGGGCGTTACCTCGCACGCCTGCTCGCAACACCCCGATCCGCCTGACTCAGCCTCGATACCCCAGCGGGTTCATGCGCTGCCAGCGCCACGCATCCTCGCACATCGCCGCCAACCCCCGCTCGGCCTTCCAGCCCAGCATCGCCTGGGCTCGCGCTGGATCGGCCCAGCATGCGGCGATGTCACCCGGCCGACGCGCCACGATGTCGTATGGCACCGGCCGACCGCACGCAAGCTCGAACGCACGCACCATCTCGAGTACGCTGTAGCCGCGCCCAGTGCCGAGATTGAGCGTCGTGACACCGGCCAGCGTGTCGATACGCTCCAGTGCCCGCAGGTGCCCGAGCGCGAGATCGACAACGTGAATGTAGTCGCGCACGCCGGTACCGTCAGGCGTCGGATAGTCGTCACCGAACACCCGCAGGCGTTCGAGTCGACCCACCGCTACCTGACTTACAAAAGGCATCAGGTTATTCGGCAAACCCTCCGGGTCTTCGCCGATTCGCCCGCTCGAGTGGGCCCCTACTGGATTGAAGTAGCGCAGCAGAACCACGTTCCAGCGTCCATCTGCATTCGCCAGATCGCGCAGGATCTGCTCTCCCATCAGCTTCGTCCAGCCGTAAGGATTGGTCGCCGTAGTGGGAAAATCCTCGCGGATGGGCACGCTTGCGGGATCGCCATACACCGTCGCTGAAGAGCTGAACACCATCCTCCGGCAGTCCGCGGCATCCATCGCCTGCAGCACACTCAGCAAGCCCTGAAGATTGTTGTCATAGTAGGCGAGCGGCTGTGCCACCGACTCTCCGACCGCCTTACGCGCCGCAAAGTGGATAACCGCCTCCACCTCGTGCGCGGCAAAAATGCCCTCCAACGCGCGACGATCGCGCACGTCTGCTTCGACGAACCCAGCCAACGGGCGCCCGCCAAGCTCCTCGATACGCCGCAGCGCTTCGGGCGAAGAGTTCGAGAGATCATCGATCACGACCACGTCACGCCCGGCCGCGAGCAATTCCACGCAGGTATGGGACCCAATGTAACCCGCCCCACCCGTCACCAATGTCACGCCCATACGCTCGCCCCTTCAGCAAAGCCCGTTGTTAAAGTCGTGATTGCTGATCACGAAAAAAAACCGGGCGCTGCCCGGTTTTTTATTCGGTTGCTCGCGACGGCTCAAGCCGCCTCGGCGTCCTCGACCTCGACCGCTTCCACGTCGGGGCGATCCAGCAGCTCGACGTAAGCCATCGGTGCATTGTCGCCATCACGGAAACCGCACTTCAGGATACGCAGGTAACCACCGTTGCGGGCGGCGTAGCGCGGGCCCAGCTCGTCGAACAGCTTGACGACCATGTCACGGTCGCGCAGGCGGTCGAAAGCCAGACGGCGGTTGGCGAGACTGGGCTTCTTGCCCAGGGTGATCATCGGCTCGACCACACGGCGAAGTTCCTTCGCCTTCGGCAGGGTCGTCTTGATGACTTCGTGTTGCAGCAGCGAGTTGGCCATGTTGCGGAACATCGCCTGGCGGTGGCTGCTGGTACGATTCAGCTTGCGAAGACCATTACGGTGACGCATTTCAATTCCTCACTTGCCCGGCGTCTCAACCGAGCTTTTCAAGCCCGGCCGGCGGCCAGTTTTCCAGTTTCATGCCAAGGGTAAGCCCGCGGGAGGCCAGTACTTCCTTGATCTCGTTGAGCGACTTGCGACCCAGGTTCGGGGTCTTGAGCAGCTCGGTCTCGGTGCGCTGGATCAGGTCACCGATGTAGTAGATGTTCTCGGCCTTCAGGCAGTTCGCCGAACGCACCGTCAATTCCAGATCATCGACCGGGCGCATGAGCACCGGATCGATGGTCACCGACGGCGCCACCTCGCGCTCGGGCTGAGTACCCTCGAGGTCGGCAAACACCGAGAGCTGGTCCATCAGCACGCGCGCGGCGTAGCGGATGGCCTCTTCGGGGTCGACCGCACCATTGGTCTCGATATCGATGATCAGCCGGTCCAGATCGGTACGCTGCTCGACGCGAGCGCTCTCGACGAGATAGCTGACGCGACGCACCGGCCCGAACGAAGCATCAAGCACGATGTGCCCGATGCTCTTGCTCTCGGCGCTCTGCGGACGTGCATTACCCGGAACATAGCCACGGCCCTGCTCGACCTTGATCTGCATGTCGAGCTTTCCGCCCGGAGCAAGGTGGGCGATCACGTGATCCGGGTTGATGATCTCGACGTCGTGACCGAGCTCGATGTCGGCCGCGGTGACAACGCCCTCGCCGGACTTCGCCAGCCGCACGGTTACATCGGCACGGCCGTTCAGCTTGAACACCACGCCCTTGAGGTTGAGCAGCAGGTCGACGATGTCCTCGCGCACGCCGTCAAGCGTCGAGTACTCATGGAGCACACCTTCGATCGTCACTTCCGTGGCCGCATGGCCAGGCAGCGACGACAGGAGGATGCGCCGCAGCGCATTCCCCAGCGTGTGACCGAACCCGCGCTCGAACGGCTCCATCGTCACCCGCGCCTGGACAGGCGAGGTGCTCTGGACGTCGATGATGCGCGGTTTCAGCAGTGCATTGCTTTGCATCAGCATTCCCTCGGAACTAGAAGAGGCTCAGACTCCCGATCAACGGGAGTACAGTTCCACAACCAGGCCTTCGTTGATCGTTGCCGGCAGTTCGCTGCGCACCGGATAGGCCTTGAACGTACCCTTGCCAGCCTTGGCGTCGACTTCCAGCCACTCCGGGAACCCGCGCGACTCAGCCGCTTCGAGCGCAGCCTTGACACGCAGGTGCCCACGGGCGCGCTCGGTCAGCTCCACGACATCGCCCGGACGAACGACATACGACGGGATGTTGACGCGCTTGCCATTGACCAGAACGCCGTTGTGGCGCACAACCTGACGAGCCTCAGCACGCGAAGCGCCAAAACCCATGCGGTAGGCCACCGAATCCAGACGACCTTCGAGCAACTGAAGCAGGTTCTCGCCGGTCTGGCCACGACGACGGTCAGCTTCGGAATACACACGACGGAACTGACGCTCGAGCACGCCGTACAGACGACGGATCTTCTGCTTCTCGCGCAGTTGCACACCGTAACCCGACAGACGCTGCCCCGAGCGCTGACCGTGTTGGCCAGGCGCGTAGGCACGGCGCTCAATCGCGCACTTGTCGGTAAAACACTTTTCGCCCTTCAGAAACAGCTTTTCGCCTTCGCGACGGCACTGACGGCACTTGGGATCGAGATTACGAGCCACTTATCAACTCCTTGTCAGATACGACGCTTCTTCGGCGGACGGCAGCCGTTGTGCGGAATGGGGGTGATGTCCGTGATGCTGGAAATCTTGATCCCCAGCGCGTTGAGCGCACGAACCGAAGACTCGCGACCTGGGCCCGGGCCCTTGATGCGAACCTCGAGGTTCTTGATACCGCACTCCTGTGCCACCTTGCCAGCTGCTTCTGCAGCCACCTGGGCAGCGAACGGGGTGCTCTTGCGCGAACCCTTGAAGCCAGCGCCACCCGAGGTCGCCCACGACAGCGCGTTGCCCTGACGGTCGGTGATGGTGATGATCGTATTATTGAAGCTCGCGTGAACGTGCGCGATGCCTTCCGCGACGTTCTTCTTGACCTTCTTACGAACCTTCGTTCCAGTCTTAGCCATTATCGGTTCCTATTACTTCTTGCCGGCGATCGCCTTGCGCGGGCCCTTGCGGGTGCGGGCGTTCGTGCGGGTACGCTGACCACGCATCGGCAGGCCGCGACGATGACGCACGCCGCGATAGCAGCCCAGGTCCATCAGTCGCTTGATGTTCATCGTCACTTCACGACGCAGGTCACCCTCGACAACGAACCGAGCGACTTCGTCACGCAGCTTCTCCATATCCGATTCAGTCAGGTCCTTGACCTTGACCGAACGCTGGATACCGGCAGCGTCGCAAACCTTCTGAGCACGCGAACGGCCGATCCCATAGATGGCGGTCAGCGCGATCTCGGCATGCTTGTGATTGGGAATGTTTACCCCAGCAATACGGGCCATCCGTATACCCCAAAGCGAAAAACGTTAAATTCTAAAGCCTTAAGTTGATCTAATCAACCCTGGCGTTGCTTGTGCCGCGGATCGCTACAAATGACGCGAACCACACCCTTGCGGCGGATGATCTTGCAGTTGCGGCAGAGCCGCTTTACCGATGCCTGGACTCTCATGGTCTTGCTCCTGTTTCTCTTATCTTCACTTGGTCCGGAACACGATCCGGCCCTTGGTCAGGTCGTAGGGGGTAAGCTGGACGGTCACCTTATCGCCAGGGAGGATGCGGATGTAGTGCATCCGCATCTTTCCGGAGATGTGCCCAAGCACCATGTGACCGTTCTCGAGCCTGACGCGGAATGTTGCATTCGGGAGGTTCTCAGTAACCTCACCTTGCATCTCAATGACATCTTCCTTCGCCATGGTTCTACCTGCCCGGGAAGCCCGCCCCCTTGAAATTCGCCTTCTTCAGCAGACTCTCGTACTGGTGCGACATCGCAAACGCCTGTACCTGGGCCATGAAGTCCATCGTGACCACCACGATGATCAGCAGCGAGGTGCCGCCGAAATAGAACGGAACGTTCCACTTCAGGATCAGGAACTCCGGCAGCAGGCAGACCAGGGTGATATACACCGCCCCGGCCAACGTCAGCCGCATGAGAATCTTGTCAATGTAGCGCGCCGTCTGGTCACCCGGACGAATGCCAGGCACGAACGCACCACTCTTCTTCAGGTTGTCCGCCGTCTCACGCGCGTTGAACACGAGCGCGGTGTAGAAGAAACAGAAGAACACGATTGCCAGCGCGTACAGCATCACGTAGATCGGCTGTCCTGGAGACAGTGTGGATGCGATATCCCGCAACCAGTACATACCCTCAGACGAACCAAACCACTGACCCAAGGTCGCCGGGAACAGGATGATGCTCGACGCAAAAATCGGCGGAATCACACCCGACATGTTCAGCTTCAGGGGCAGATGGGAGCTTTGCCCGCCATACACCTTGTTGCCGACCTGCCGCTTGGCGTAGTTCACCAGAATCTTGCGCTGCCCCCGCTCCACGAACACCACGAACCCGGTCACCAGCACAACCAGCACGCAGATGAAGAGCGCCGTGAAGGGATGCATCGCGCCGGTACGAACCAGCTCGAACAGCCCACCGATCGCACTCGGCAGTCCAGCCACAATCCCCGCGAAGATGATCAACGAAATACCGTTTCCGATACCGCGCTCGGTGATCTGCTCACCCATCCACATCAGGAACATCGTGCCAGTCACCAGCGTCGCCACGGTAACGAAACGGAACATCAGCCCCGGATCCAGCACCAGACCCGGCTGCCCCTCGAGCGCAATCGAAATACCGAGCGCCTGAGCAAAAGCAAGGACGAGCGTGCCGTAGCGGGTGTACTGCGTGATCTTGCGTCGCCCAGCCTCGCCTTCCTTCTTCAACGCCTCGAGATACGGTACCGCCACCGTCATCAACTGCATGATGATCGACGCGGAAATGTAGGGCATGATGCCCAGCGCGAAGATGGTGAAACGCGACAGCGCGCCGCCGGAGAACAGGTTGAACACCCCGAGGATGCCGCCCGCCTGCGACTGGAACAACTCAGCCAGACGCTCGGGATCGATACCCGGGACAGGAATGTGCGCGCCGATGCGGTAGACGATCAGCGCGCCCAGCAGAAACAGCAGGCGACGCTTCAGGTCGCCGAACCGCCCCGGCTTTCCGAGCGTGGCAGCAGTATTCGCCACAATCGTTTTCCCTGTTTACTCGGCCGCCACGGAACCACCAGCGGCTTCGATCGCCGCCTTGGCACCCTGGGTAGCACCGACACCGCGCAGCACAACCTTACGGTTGATGGCGCCGGAAAGCACGACCTTCGCCGACAGTGCGTCAGCCGCGATCACGCCCGCCTGCTTGAGCGTCAGCAGATCGACTTCATCGATGGGCAGCTTGTCCAGTTCGGACAGACGCACCTCGACATTGCGCGCACGCGTCAGCGAAACGAAACCGCGCTTCGGCAGACGACGCTGCAAGGGCATCTGACCGCCCTCGAAGCCGACCTTGTGGAAGCCGCCGGCACGGGACTTCTGCCCCTTGTGGCCGCGACCGCAGGTCTTGCCGAGGCCGCTACCCATGCCGCGACCGACACGGCGCGCAGCCTTCTTCGAGCCTTCGCCCGGCTTGATGGTATTCAGGCGCATATCAACCCTCACACTTGACCAGGTAGGACACCTTGTTGACCATGCCGCGAACCTCGGGGGTATCCGCCAGCTCGACCGTATGGTTGAGTCGACGCAGACCGAGCCCGCGCACGGTGGCGCGGTGCGACTGCTTGGTGCCGATCACGCTCTTGACGAGCGTCACCTTGATTTTCTTGTCCGACATCGCTTACCCCAGAATTTCTTCGACGGACTTGCCGCGCTTGGCAGCAATCTCCGCCGGGGTGTTGATCGCCATCAGGCCGTTGATCGTGGCACGAACGACGTTGTAGGGATTGGCAGAACCGATGCACTTGCAGATCACATCGGTAACACCCATCACTTCGAACACTGCGCGCATCGGGCCACCGGCGATGATGCCGGTACCGGCCGGAGCCGGCTGCATCAGCACCGAGGCGGCGCCATGCTTGCCGACAACAGTGTGCTGCAGGGTGCCGTTCTTGAGCGAGACCTTGCGCATCTTGCGACGCGCTTCGTCCATCGCCTTCTGAACTGCCACCGGCACTTCGCGCGACTTGCCCTTGCCCATGCCGATCGCACCGTCACCGTCGCCGACCACGGTCAGCGCGGCGAAGCCGAGGATCCGGCCGCCCTTGACGACCTTGGTCACGCGATTGATCGCGACCATTTTCTCCTTCAGGCCGTCATCGCGCTCGTCGGAGGCTTGCGCACGTTTGGTTTGCTGCTTAGCCATTCGAATCCTCGCTTAGAACTTGAGGCCGCCTTCGCGGGCAGCCTCGGCCAGCGCCTTGACGCGGCCGTGATACAGGAAGCCCGAGCGGTCAAACGAGACCTGCTCGATGCCGGCAGCCTTGGCGCGCTCGGCAATCAGCTTGCCGACGAGCTCGGCGGCAGCCTTGTTGCCGCCGTTCGCGACCTGGGCGCGCACATCGGCTTCGACTGTCGAGGCGGCCGCAATCACGCGGGAGCCGGAACCGTCGATGACCTGGGCGTACATGTGGCAGTTGGACCGGAACACCGTCAGGCGAACCGCCTTGAGCTCCGCAATCTTGGCGCGAGTTTTGCGCGCACGGCGAAGACGAGTTTCTTTCTTGTTCATGACGAACCGCCTTACTTCTTCTTGGTTTCCTTGAGCACCACCACCTCGTCCGAGTAACGGACGCCCTTGCCCTTGTAGGGCTCGGGGGAGCGGTAGGCACGCACCTCGGCAGCGACCTGGCCGACTTTCTGCTTGTCGATACCCTTGATCACGATTTCCGTCTGGGTCGGGGTCTCGACCTTCACGCCTTCCGGCATCTGATGCACGACCGGATGCGAGAAGCCGAGCGACAGGTTGAGCTTGTCGCCCTGAGCCTGAGCGCGATAGCCGACGCCAACCAGGTTGAGCTTGCGCTCGAAACCCTTGCTGACACCGCTCACCATGTTATTGATGAGCGCACGGGTCGTACCCGAAAGCGCACGGGCGTTGGCCACACCGTCGCGCGCCTTGCACACGACTGCATCACCTTCGCGCTCGACCGAGACGGCGCTGGTCAGCGCCTGACGCAGCGTACCGAGCGGCCCCTTGACGGCGATCTCACCAGCGGAGATCGTCACTTCGACACCCTGAGGAATCGCCACCGGATTCTTGGCTACACGAGACATCGCTTCCTCCTTATGCCACCAGGCAGATGACTTCGCCGCCAACGCGGTTTGCACGCGCCGAACGGTCGGTCATCACACCACGCGGGGTGGACACGATGGCCACGCCAAGGCCGTTCATAACGCGCGGCAGATCGTCGCTGCCCTTGTAGATGCGCAGGCCGGGACGGCTCACGCGCTCAAGGCGCTCGATGACCGGACGACCGGCGTAGTACTTCAGCGTAACGTCAAGCGACGCCTTGCCGGCATCGTCGCGGACGGCGAAGCCGTCGATGTAACCTTCATCCTGCAACACCTTCGCGATCGCAATCTTCAGCTTCGACGAGGGCATCGACACCGATGCCTTCTGTGCCTGCTGGCCATTGCGGATGCGCGTCAGCATGTCGGCGATGGGATCGGACATACTCATCTTCGAATTCTCCTTACCAGCTCGCCTTGGTCATGCCAGGGACTTCGCCGCGGAAAGCGATCTCGCGCAGCTTGTTGCGGCACAGACCGAACTTGCGGAAAACACCACGCGGACGCCCGGTGAGCGCGCAACGATTACGCTGGCGAGTCGGATTGGCGTTGCGGGGCAGTTGCTGCAGGGCCAGGCGTGCAGCCATGCGTTCTTCTTCGGACAGGCTGCTGTCCTTGACCTTTGCGACCAGGGCGGCACGCTTGGCGGCGAACTTCTCCACCAGCTTGGCGCGCTTCACTTCGCGATTGATCAGAGCGAGTTTCGCCATATGACCCTCAATTCTTGAACGGGAACTTGAACGCAGCGAGGAGCGCGCGCGCCTCCCCGTCGGTCTTCGCCGTCGTCGTGATGCTGATGTTCATCCCGCGCAGCGCATCGATCTTGTCGTACTCGATTTCAGGGAAAATGATCTGCTCCTTGACACCGAGGTTGTAGTTGCCACGACCGTCAAAACCCTTCGCTGCGATACCGCGGAAGTCACGCACGCGCGGCAGCGCGATAGTGATCAGACGATCGAGAAACTCGAACATGCGCGGACCACGCAGGGTGACCATGCAACCGATCGGATAGCCGTCACGGATCTTGAAACCCGCAATCGACTTGCGAGCCTTGGTCGACACCGGCTTCTGACCGGCAATCTTGGTCATGTCGCCGAGCGCATTCTCGAGGATCTTCTTGTCACCCACCGCCTCACCGACACCCATGTTCAGGGTGATCTTGGTGATACGCGGGATCTCCATCACGGACTTGTAGCCGAACTGCTGCTTGAGCGCCGGCGCGACTTCGTCCTTGTAAACCTGTTGCAAGCGAGCCATCGTCACTCCTTAGGCGTTCACCAGCTCGCCGTTCGACTTGAAGAAACGAACCTTGCGGCCGTCTTCAAGCGTCTTGATCCCGACGCGATCACCCTTCTGGGTGGCGGGATTGAACAGCGCGACATTCGACACGTGGATCGGCATTTCCTTTTCGACAATGCCACCCACCTCACCCTTGAGCGGATTCGGGCGCACATGCTTCTTCACCCGATTCACACCCTCGACCACGACGCGCTCGTCATCGACGCGGCGCAGCACGGTACCGCGACGGCCGCGATCCTTGCCCGTCAGTACCAAAACTTCGTCACCCTTGCGGATCTTGTTCATCTAAGGACTCCTCAGAGCACTTCGGGCGCGAGCGAGACGATCTTCATGAAGCGCTCGGTACGCAGCTCACGAGTGACCGGCCCGAAGATACGGGTGCCGATCGGCTCCAGCTTGTTGTTCAGAAGCACGGCCGCGTTGCCATCGAACTTGATCAGCGAACCATCGGGACGACGGACGCCCTTGGCGGTACGCACGACAACCGCGTTATAGACATCGCCCTTCTTGGCGCGACCACGCGGCGCAGCATCCTTCACGGTGACCTTGATGATGTCGCCCACGCCAGCGTAGCGGCGCTTCGAACCACCCAGGACCTTGATGCACATCACCGAGCGCGCACCGGAGTTATCGGCGACGTCCAGCTTGGACTGCATTTGAATCATGAAAGTATCTCCAACTTATCCCGCATGTGCGGACAGTCTTGGAACCCGTCAGGGTAGGATGCCCCGAGCGAGCCCCGGAGCAAAGAGGCAAAAGTATAACAGCCTGGCGCTGTCGCGCCAAGCTGTTTTTCTGCACCTTGCTTGTTACTCAGTTCAGATGATGCGTGCCTTCTCGAGCACCTTGGCAACGCGCCAGGTCTTGGTGCGCGAGATCGGACGGCATTCCTCGATCTCGACCAGATCGCCTTCGGCGGCGATACCATCTTCCACGTGGGCATGGTACTTCGCCGAACGGGTGATGATCTTGCCGTACAGCGGGTGCTTCACCCGACGTTCGACGAGGACCGTCACGGTCTTCTGCATCTTGTCGCTAACCACACGCCCAACCAGCGCGCGGCGAACCTTCTCGACTTGTTCGCTCATTGCTGACCCGCCTTTTCGCGCAGGATGGTACGGACACGCGCGATGTCGCGACGCACCTTCCCGATCTGACTCGTGTTGCCAAGTTGCTGGGTGGCATGCTGCATGCGCAGCGAGAACTGTGCCTTCAGCAGCTCGAGCAATTCCTTGTTCAACTCTTCAGCGCTCTTGGCGCGGAGTTCATTGGCCTTCATGTTCAACCCCCAATCTGACGGGTCACGAACACGGTCTCGATCGGCAGCTTGGCGGCGGCAAGCCGGAAAGCTTCACGAGCGAGCTCTTCGGCCACGCCATCCATTTCATAGAGCACCTTGCCCGGCTGGATCTCGGCAACCCAGTACTCCGGGTTACCCTTGCCGTTACCCATCCGCACTTCGGCGGGCTTCTTGGAGATCGGCTTGTCCGGGAAAATGCGGATCCAGATGCGGCCACCGCGCTTGATGTGACGCGTCATGGCACGACGTGCCGACTCGATCTGGCGCGCCGTCAGACGACCGCGACCGACCGCCTTGAGCCCGTACTCGCCGAACGACACCTTGGCGCCACGCGTGGCGACGCCAGTGTTACGGCCTTTCTGCTCCTTCCGATACTTCCTTCTAGTCGGCTGCAGCATCATTCACTCCTGCTATCTTCTTGCCGGCCTTCGCCACGACGGGCGGGGCGGCGACCCGGACGCTCGCCGTCACGGGGAGCGCCACGACGGCCACGGCGGTTGTCGGCTTCGGGCTCTGCAGCCACGGGCTGTTCGTTACGGCCAAGCATCTCGCCCTTGAACACCCAGACCTTGATGCCAATGATGCCGTAGGTGGTCTTCGCTTCCGAAACACCGTAGTCGATGTTGGCGCGCAGCGTGTGCAGCGGCACACGACCTTCACGGTACCACTCGGTACGAGCGATTTCCGCACCATTCAGACGGCCCGAGCTCATGATCTTGATACCCTGGGCGCCGAGGCGCATGGCGTTCTGCATCGCACGCTTCATGGCGCGGCGGAACATGATGCGCTTCTCGAGCTGCTGAGCAATCGAGTCGGCCACGAGCTTGGCATCGAGTTCCGGCTTGCGCACTTCCTCGATGTTGACGTGAACCGGCACACCCATGATCTTCTGCAGATCACGCTTGAGCGCCTCGATATCCTCGCCCTTCTTGCCGATGACGACACCAGGACGGGCGCTGAACAGGGTGATGCGTGCATTCTTGGCCGGACGCTCGATCGTCACGCGACCAACCGAAGCGTGCGCGAGACGCTTCTTCAGGTAATCACGAACTTTCAAGTCCTCGTGCAGCATGCCCGAGAAGTCCTTGCTGTTGGCGAACCAGCGCGAGCCCCAGTCACGCGTTACGGCGAGACGGAAGCCAGTGGGATGGATTTTCTGACCCATGTTTACTCCTTACTCGCCAACGGTCAGGTAGACGTGGCAGGTGGGCTTCAGGATGCGGTTGCCGCGACCCTTCGCACGCGCGGTGAAGCGCTTGAGCGTCATGCCCTCTTCCACGTGAATGGTCTTGACCTTCAGCGCGTCGATATCGGCACCGTCGTTGTGCTCAGCGTTGGCAATTGCCGACTCGAGCACCTTGCGGATGATCTTCGCGCCCTTCTTGGGCGAGAAGGCGAGCGTGTCGAGCGCACGGCCGACGGGCATGCCGCGGACCAGGTCGGCAACCAGGCGGCCCTTCTGAGCCGACAGGCGAACGCCACGGAGAATTGCTTTGGTTTCCATGTCGTCCCCTTATCGCTTGGCCTTCTTGCTGGCAGCGTGACCCTTGAAGGTACGCGTCAGCGCGAATTCGCCCAGCTTGTGACCAACCATGTTCTCGGTCACGAACACCGGAATATGCTGCTTGCCGTTGTGCACCGCGATCGTCAGACCGATGAAGTCCGGCAGCACCGTGGAACGGCGCGACCAGGTCTTGATCGGGCGCTTGTCGTTGCTCGTCCGAGCCGCGTCGACCTTCTTGAGCAGGTGCGCGTCGATGAACGGGCCTTTCTTGATAGAACGTGCCATCTTTTACCCCTTAACGCTTGTGACGACGCTGCACGATCATGTTGTCGGTGCGCTTGTTCGAACGCGTCCGATAACCCTTGCTCGGCGTACCCCACGGGCTCACCGGCTCGCGCGCTTCGCCGGTACGGCCTTCGCCACCACCGTGCGGGTGATCCACCGGGTTCATCGCCACACCACGAACGGTCGGGCGGATACCGCGCCAGCGGTTCGCACCAGCCTTGCCGATCTTGCGCAGACCGTGCTCGCCGTTGCCGACCTCACCGATCGTCGCACGGCACTCGACGTGCACTCGACGAATTTCACCCGAGCGCAGACGAAGCTGCGCGTAGGTGCCTTCGCGGGCCAGCAACTGAACCGAGGTACCCGCCGCACGCGCAAGTTGTGCGCCCTTGCCAGGAACCATCTCGATGCAGTGAATGGTCGAACCCACAGGAATGTTGCGGATCGGCAGCGCATTACCGGGCTTGATCGGCGCCTCGGACCCGCTCACGAGCTGCTGACCAACCTCGACGCCACGCGGGGCGATGATGTAGCGACGCTCGCCATCGGCGTAGCACAGCAGCGCAATGTGCGCCGAGCGGTTCGGGTCGTACTCGATGCGCTCGACCTTCGCCGGGATACCATCCTTGTTGCGACGGAAATCGACCAGGCGATAGTGCTGCTTGTGACCGCCACCCTGGTGACGCACGGTGATGCGGCCGTTGTTGTTACGACCAGCATTCTTGCTCTGCTTCTCGACCAGCGCTGCGACCGGGCGACCCTTGTACAGGTCGGGGTTAACCACCTTGACCTGGGCACGACGGCCTGCTGACGTAGGCTTGAGTTTAACGATTGCCATGATCTATCACTCCCCCGCCGCGAAGTTGATTTCCTGACCGGGCTTCAGGCACACGAAGGCCTTCTTCCAGTCCTTGCGGCGACCCATGGTCTTGCCAAAGCGCTTGGCCTTGCCCTTCACGTTCAGGATCTGCACCGACTTCACCTCGACCTTGAAGAGCGACTCGACAGCCGCCTTCACTTCGGGCTTGGTTGCATCGGAAGCGACCTTGAACACCACCTGCTCGTTCTTGTCGGCGACAAAAGTCGCCTTCTCGGAGATCTGCGGGGCGAGCAGCACCTGCAGCAGACGTTCCTGACTGATCGCGCTCATTGCCACGCTTCCTCCATCTTCGCCAGCGCGCCCTTGGTGACCAGCACCTTCGGGAAACGCACGAGCGACACCGGATCCGCCTCGCTCACCTCGAGCACCAGCACCTGGTGGAGGTTGCGCGAAGAGAGGAACAGGTTCTCGTCCATTTCGTCGGTAATGACCAGGACGGAATCCAGGCCCATACCCTTGAGCTTCTGCGACAGCAGTCGCGTCTTCGGCGCCTCGACGCTGAAGCTCTCGACCACGGCAAGGCGATCCTCGCGCGCCAGCTGCGACAGGATCGCAGCAACGCCAGCGCGGTACATCTTGCGGTTGACCTTCTGAGTGAAGTTCTCGTCAGGCGAATTCGGGAAGATCTTGCCGCCCCCGCGCCACAGCGGGCTCGAGGCCATACCGGCACGCGCATTGCCCGTACCCTTCTGGCGGAAGGGCTTGCGGGTCGACTTGGCGATCTCCGAACGGCCCTTCTGCTTGCGGTTACCCGAGCGCGCATTCGCCAGATAGGCGGTGACGACCTGGTGCACCAGGGCTTCGTTGTAGTCACGACCGAACAGCACATCCGACGCCTCGAGCGTCGATGCTGCCTGGCCCTGCTCATTCAATAGCTTCAATTCCATTGCGCGCTCCTCAGGCCTTGACCGCCGGACGGACGACAACGTCGCCACCCTTGGCACCCGGCACCGCACCCTTCACGAGAAGGAGCTGGCGCTCGACATCAACACGGACGATCTCGAGACCCTGGGTGGTGCGCTGCACGTTGCCGTACTGACCAGCCATGCGCTTACCCGGGAAAACGCGACCCGGATCCTGAGCCATACCGATCGAACCCGGGGAGTTGTGCGAGATCGAGTTACCGTGCGACGCACGGTTCGACGAGAAGTTGTGACGCTTGATCGGACCAGAGAAACCCTTACCGATCGTCACGCCGGTCACATCGACCTTCTGCCCGACCTGGAAGAGATCCGCACCGATTGCATCACCGGCATTCATGCCACCAGCCTGCTCGGCCTCGACACGAAACTCCTTGATGCCGCGGCAGGGCTCGACGCCCGCCTTCGCGAGATGCCCCGCGACCGGCTTGGTGATGCGGCTCGCGCGACGCTTGCCGTATGCGACCTGGACCGCGGCGTAGCCATCGGTCTCAATCGTCTTGATCTGGGACACACGATTATCCGACACGTCAAGCACCGTAACCGGGATGGTACGACCATCCTCAGCAAAGATGCGAGTCATGCCGACCTTGCGTCCAACAAGGCCTAGACTCATTTTTTTCTCCTGAATCCCGGTTGCGATTGACCGGGGGTCAAATTATTGCGCCAAAAGGCACAAAGGCCGGATTATACCGGCCCGTTCCAAACTTCCGCAAGCGGATTACGCTTACTGGAGCTTGATCTCGACATCCACACCTGCGGGGAGGTCCAGCTTCATCAGCGCATCGACGGTCTTGTCGGTCGGATCGATGATGTCCATCAGGCGCTGGTGGGTACGAATTTCCATCTGGTCGCGCGATGCCTTGTTGACGTGCGGCGAGCGCAGCAGGTCAAAGCGCTCGATGCGGGTCGGCAGCGGAACCGGACCACGAACAACCGCACCGGTGCGCTTGGCGGTATCGACGATCTCGAGCGCCGACTGGTCAATCAGACGGTAATCGAAAGCCTTGAGGCGGATGCGGATCTTCTGGTTTTGCATGATGTTGTTCCTAAAGAGCTGAAAGAGCGAAAAGAGCAAGGGGAGAGGCTGCAGGCCCCTCCCCCGGATCGAGCAAATTACTCGATGATCTTGGCAACCACGCCGGCGCCGACGGTACGACCGCCTTCACGGATGGCGAAGCGCAGACCTTCTTCCATGGCGATCGGGGCGATCAGCTTGACGGTGATCGACACGTTGTCGCCCGGCATGACCATCTCGGTGCCCTCGGGCAGCTCGATCGAACCGGTCACGTCCGTGGTACGGAAGTAGAACTGCGGGCGGTAGTTGTTGAAGAACGGGGTGTGACGACCACCCTCTTCCTTCGACAGCACATACACTTCGCCCGTGAAGTGCGTGTGCGGCTTGATCGAACCCGGCTTGCACAGCACCTGGCCACGCTCGACGTCTTCACGCTTGGTGCCGCGCAGCAGCACGCCAACGTTGTCGCCGGCCTGACCCTGGTCGAGCAGCTTGCGGAACATTTCAACGCCGGTGCAGGTGGTCTTGACCGTGGCCTTGATGCCGACGATCTCGATTTCCTCGCCAACCTTGACGATGCCACGCTCGACACGACCGGTCACCACGGTGCCACGACCCGAGATCGAGAACACGTCTTCGATCGGCAGCAGGAAGGGCTTGTCGATGGCGCGCTCGGGCGTCGGGATGTACGAATCCAGCGCATCGGCCAGCGCCAGGATTGCCGGCTCGCCGATCGGCGACTGGTCGCCTTCGAGCGCCTTCAGCGCCGAACCCTTGACGATGGGAATGTCGTCGCCCGGGAAGTCGTACTTCGACAGCAGCTCGCGCACTTCCATCTCGACCAGCTCGAGCAGCTCTTCGTCGTCGACCATGTCGCACTTGTTCAGGAAGACGATGATGTACGGCACGCCAACCTGACGGGCCAGCAGGATGTGCTCGCGCGTCTGCGGCATCGGGCCGTCAGCGGCCGAGCACACCAGGATCGCGCCGTCCATCTGGGCAGCACCGGTAATCATGTTCTTGACGTAGTCGGCGTGGCCCGGGCAGTCAACGTGCGCGTAGTGGCGAGCAGCGGTTTCGTACTCGACGTGCGCGGTGTTGATGGTGATGCCGCGCGCCTTTTCTTCGGGCGCCGCGTCGATCTGGTCATAGGCCTTCGCCTCACCACCGAACTTCTTCGACAGAATCGTGGTGATCGCAGCGGTCAGCGTGGTCTTGCCGTGGTCAACGTGGCCAATCGTGCCAACGTTCACGTGCGGCTTCGTCCGCTCAAACTTACCCTTAGCCATATCGCTATCCTTAAAATCAGAACCAGAAAAACCAGTGCGGCAGCCAACAATATTGGCCGCCGCGCCAGGCCAGGCAGAAAATGAGTGGTGCCCTTGACGTGGATTGAACACGTGGCCTCTCCCTTACCAAGGGAGTGCTCTACCACTGAGCTACAAGGGCTCCGAAACAGTACAAACGCAGCACATCTGGAGCGGGTGAAGGGAATCGAACCCTCGTCATAAGCTTGGAAGGCTTCTGCTCTACCATTGAGCTACACCCGCACTTACCACGACGCAGCAAGCTGCAATCGATTCACTACAACCACTTGTGTTGATCAGGACAGAACTTCACCTGGCAACACGATGCATCTGGTGGAGGGAGAAGGATTCGAACCTTCGAAGGCTGAGCCGTCAGATTTACAGTCTGATCCCGTTGACCGCTTGGGTATCCCTCCGTCGGGAAGCCCCGCACTATAGTGCTCACCCCACGAAGTGTCAAACACTTTCTGAAATTTTTTTACCCCAGGCCAGCTCACCCGATCTCTGCGGGCTATGATCCGCGCTCTACCGCCCGCTACCGGGCGCTCACCCAGCCTGCGATCGTGCCCTTCCCCATCAGACACGCACCAGCCCTAATGGCCCTCGTCGCCCAGCTGGCCGGCTGCGCCGGTGCCTACGCCCTTGCCCGGACTGGACTGGTCACCGGCCTGTGGCCGCTGGTGCTGTCCCAGGCCGGCATCGCCGCGCTGGCCTCGGGCATGCTCGGCAGTGCGCGCTGGTGGCTGCTCATCCACCTGCTCTTCCTGCCGATGGCCGTCATGGCGCATCGACTCGCCCTCGATCCCGCCTGGTATCTCGCCGCATTCGTCGCACTGCTGCTGATCTACTGGACCAGCTTCCGGACGCAGGTGCCGCTCTATCTGAGCAATGCCGCCACCGCAGCGGCCGTGCTGCGCCTGCTGCCCGATGAACCTGCACGCGTGCTCGACATTGGCGCCGGCACCGGCACACTGCTGCGGCCGCTTGCGCGTACACGACCCGACTGCAGCTTCGTCGGCGTCGAGCTCGCACCAGCCCCCTGGCTGCTCGGCAGGGCGCTGTGTGCGGGCATCCCCAACGTCACGTTTGAACGCAGCGACCTCTTCGCACACTCATGGGCGCACTACGACGTCGTGTACGCCTTCCTGTCCCCTGTTCCGATGGCGGCGGTATGGCACAAGGCCTGCGCCGAGATGCGCCCGGGCAGCCTGCTGGTGAGCAACAGCTTCCCGGTGCCCGATTGCGAGGCGGACTTCGTCATCGACGTCGACGACCGGCGGCGCACGCGACTGCATGCCTACCGGATCAGCAGCCGCCCACATGCCTCTTAGGCGGAAATGGGGGTACTAAAGCACGCTTTTTCCGGGCTCGGGGGCTGACAGCCGGGCCGATAATCCTGCTCATCCCTTCGCGGGTACTCCGAGTTCAGGATGGACATTCATGGCTGAGATCATTTGCGTCATCGGCAACAAGGGCGGCACAGGCAAGACCACGCTTTCGCACATGCTGTGCCAGGGCCTCGGGCTGCTGGGCCAACGCGCCGCCTGCGTGCTTACAGACACATCGCGCGAACCCCTCGTACCCACCGGCCGCCGCTATGTGATCGCCGACGCACGCACACGCGACGCACTCACGAAGGTCGTCGACAAGCTACGCGGGCTCGAGGACTGGATCGGAGTCATCGACGGCGGCGGCAACCGCACGGAGATGGACCGCAAGCTCTACGCCCTGTCCGACATCGTGCTGCTGCCCTTCCGCGAATCGCACGAGGACATCCGCACCGTCGCGCGCGACCTCGAGATGTTTCCGCGCGCCTACGCGGTGCCCACGCAGTGGCCGCACAATGCCTGGCAACGCGAGGCTGCGGACCGCAGCGTGGCGCAGCTCATGGGCGCCTACAAGCATCGCATCCTGCGCCCGGTCAACGCGCTCTCTTCATCCAAGCTGCTGTTGCAGAAGCAGATCCCCGAGCAGTTGCCGACCCCGCTTGCCAATGCATGCCGCGCAATCGCGCGCCAGGTGCTCGAAGTCCTGGAAATCGACTTCGTTGACGACACCGGACTCTACGATCTCGAACAAGCATCCGAGCAACTGCCTGCTGCCGACATGCCGCTGCGCCTCGCGCACAGCGACCGCCGCTCGCACTGAACGCAGTCGACGCTAGAGGCGCGTTCCGCTGCGGGCGATCGCCACCAGCGCCTGCGCCCGATTGACCACCCCCAGAGCGCGGAAGATGGCTGTCATGTGCACCTTGACCGTCCCTTCGGACAGGCCCAGCGAGTCGGCGATCTCCCGGTTCGTCGACCCATTCGCGAGCAACTCGAGCACCCTCGCCTGAGCCGTGGTGAGGCCATATTGCTCTGCCAGCGGGCGGGCGCGCCTGGGCGTCGGCGCCGCCGGCGCGAACCGGGGCGGCGTGGGCACGCCGCCGTCCAGCACCTCGCGCACGGCTTGCAGCAGCGTGTCGCCGGAACTCGATTTCGACACGAAACCCGACGCCCCTGCCTTCATGGCGCGACGGACGGACGCCTCGTCATCCATCGCCGACACTACGATGGCCGGCATGTCCGGAAAGCGCTTGCCGAGGATCGCAAGCAGGGAGAACCCGCTCATTTCCGGCAGCATCAGGTCGACAACCGCCAGGTCCACACTGCCCTCCGCATCCAGGCACGCGAGCGCCTCGTCCGCACTGCCCGCCTCGATACAGCGCACACCGGCTCCAAGCCTGCCCAATCCCTGCACCATCGCTTCGCGCACCAGCGCATGGTCTTCCACAATCAGGATCGCAGTCACTTTCCACCCCACACCAAGCGTTACGCCGGCCACGGCCAAGGGCGCCGAGGATAGCACGCCGCATACCGGCAAACCCTATGCCGAACGCGAGAAACGGAGGACAATCGAAAGCTTGCCACCCTACCTGCACAGCCGTCGCCGCACCATGACAGTTTGCCTCAACGCCCCGTCCTGCCCGCGGCACGTGACACCTGCCGCGGGCTCCGAAGGCGGGCGACGATGACGCAAGGCGCAACTCCAGGCGGCGGCGCCATTGATTCCATTCGCATTGCCGGGCGCCCGCTGATGGCGAGCGTCGTCGTTGCCGCGCTTGTCGTGTGCAGCCTGCTGCTATCGGCGCCTGGCTTCGCCGCGGGGCGCATCCTCGTGATCTCGAGCGGCGACGAAGGCATCCACGCGGAAACGCTCGCCGCCCTGCGGCGCACGCTGACGGCTGGGCCTGCCGCCGTCGACATCGAGACCCGCCTCTCCACCGCCGACAGCCCCGCCGAAGCGCTCCCGCCAGCCGACCTGGTGATCACGATCGGCAGCCGCGCCGCGCAGACTGCGACCGCGCTCGACCCCCCCGCCCCGCTGCTTCACGTCCTGCTGTCCCAGCAGGCATTCGCAGCCTTGCCGGCACGCCCCAGCATGCTGCCGCGCACGGCCATCGTCCTCGACCAACCTGTCGAACGCCAGCTTGGCCTCGTCCGGCTCGCACTCCCCGACTACGATCGCATCGCCCTCATCGCCAGCCCCGACAGCGCACAACTCGCGAAGGCTATCGAACAAGGCGCCCAGGCGCACGCGCTCTCGGTATCCAGCGCCGTGATCGAGGACGACCGTGGTCTCTACACCGCATTGCGCACGACGATGGCCGAACCCGCCGTCCTCATCACCGTGCCGGACCCCCGCATCTATCACATGCACACTGCACACAACGTGCTGCTGACCGCCTTCAGACTGCGCTCGCCCGTACTCGGCTACTCGGCTGCCTTCGTGCGAGCGGGCGCGGTCATCGGCCTGTACACGACCCCGGACCAGGTCGGCACCGAAGCCGCCACCCTGGCCCTGCACACGCTTGCCGGTGCAGCGCTGCCACCGCCTGCCAGGCCTGGCCTGTACGAAGTCGAAGTCAACACTACCGTCGCACGCTCCCTGGGGCTCGACCTGCCAAGTGCCGAGGCCCTTCACCGCGGACTGAAAGCCATCGAAGCGGGCAATGTGCCATGATGAAGCGGATGCGCAACTGGGGCGTACGCGCCCGCGTCACCTTCGTCGCCCTGATGCCGACGATCGTGCTCGCCACCTTGATGACCGCCACCCACGTCAGCCTGCGGCTGGCGGACCTCGACGAAGCCCTGCTCGCCCGCGCGCAAGCCCACGCCCGCCAACTCGCGGCAGGAAGCGAGTACGCCGTCTTCTCGGGCGACCTGCAATCACTGCAACAGCTGGGCAACGCCCTGCTCACCGCCGATGACGTGCTCGGCGTCGCGATCCTGGCCGCGGACGGCAGGCTGTTGGCCACAGCGGGCAAACCGGCCACCGAATGGCCGCTGGCGCCGGCCGCGCCGGCCCCCTTGATCCATCACAATGGCGCTGGACGCTGGCTGCGCATCGTAGAACCGATCGCCTCGAGTGCGCTGCCCGCTACCGGTGGCATCACCAGCCTGGAGCTCGAACCGGGTAACGCCAGCAGCTGGCAACCACCCCCGATGGGCACGGTCGTGGTCGACCTCTCGCTCGAACGCCTGCAGAAGCGCCAGATCGAACTCCTGTGGATCGGTGCCGGCTGGCTCCTTGTCGTTGCCCTCGGCAGCCTGCTCCTCGTGCGCAGCATGAGCCGCAGCGTCACCGGGCCAATCCGCAGCGTGGCCGAGACGGTGCAGCGCATTGGCCAGGGCCGGCTGCACGAACGGGTACCCGTACAGGGCGGTGGCAGCCTGCGCAGGCTTGCAGAGGGCGTCAATGAGATGGCCGAACGGCTGGCCAACGTGCATGCATCCATGTCACAGCGCATCGATGACGCCACCGCACAATTGCGCGCACGCAAGGAAGAGGCCGAGCGCGCCAACCTCGCGAAGTCGCGTTTCCTCGCCGCCGCCAGCCACGACTTGCGCCAGCCATTGCATGCGCTGGGGCTGTTCCTCTCCGAACTCCAGCAGCAGGGCCTGGATCAACGCAGCCGGCGGATCACCGAGCGCATCTCGGCGTCGGCAGAGGCCATGGAAAGCCTGCTCGACAGCCTGCTCGACATTTCCCGCCTCGACGCCGGGGTGCTCAACCCCGCCCCCACGCACTTCGACCTCCATGCCTGCCTCGAACGCATCGCACACGGCTATTCGGCCGCAGCTCAGGCACGCGGCCTGCGACTGCGCCTGCACTGCCCGCCGTGCCGTGCCCACACCGACCCCCACCTGCTCGAGCGCATCGTCTCCAACCTGGTCAGCAATGCCATCCGCTACACCGAACAAGGCAGCGTACTGATCGCCTGCCGCCGACGCGGCACCCGCCTGCGCATCGAAATCCGCGACAGCGGACGAGGGATCGCAGCGGATGAGCAGCACATCATCTTTCAGGAGTTCGTCCAGCTCGACAACCCGGAACGCGCGCGCGACAAGGGCCTCGGCCTCGGCCTGGCGATCGTACGCCGGCTGACCGACCTGCTCGGGCTCGTGGTCGAATTGCGCTCCGCCCCCGGCCGCGGATCGGTATTCGCCATCGAGGTCCCTGCGGGCACCGCAGCGGAAGCCATCCGGGCGCATGACGACGCCCGCGCACTCGGCCGCCTCGACGGCCTTGTCGTGCTGCTCGTGAGTGAGGACGTCCCCGCCGAGCGCACCCTGACCGATCTGCTGACGCACTGGGGCTGCGACATGATCACCGCACGCCGCGCGGACGACGCATACGCCCTCATCAACGACGGCGTCGGGCCCAACCTGCTTCTGGTCGACCTCGATGGCGCCGCCAACGGCCTCCAACTGGTCTCCGACATCCGCACCCGCCCCGGCCTCGAGGCGCTCCCAGCCGTGCTGTTGGGCACGGCAGCCCCCGCCGAGACCCTCGCCCGCATCCAGGCCGAAGGCGCGCAGTTCCTGCACAAGCCGGTACGCCCGGCGCGCCTGCGAGCCCTCATGAACAGGCTGCTGTCGACGGCCGAGCCCCCGGGCCAGACACCACCGCACACCGACCCCGCGCCACCGGCCTGAAGGCCACGACCTCGGCCATGTCGCCTTCAGCCCCTCGCGGCTTGCGCCGCTCCTACAGGGTGATCGGCCGCGGCGGGGTGCCGTAGGAGCGGCGCAAGCCGCGA
>NZ_AMXB01000031.1:0-56195 GCF_000310125.2 Thauera sp. 27 | reverse complement strand
CCCGCCGCCCCCCCCCCCGCCCCGATGTCGATGGCAACCGCGGCAACAGCGGGCGCGCCCCAGGCGCAGACGGCAACCGCGCGCCGCACGGGCAGGGCCGCGGCACGAGCGGACGACCTGCCCAGCGTCCGGCCCTGTTCGCGGCCAAGCCCGGCAGCGGCAACCGCTGACCTCCCCGGGGGCCCCACCCCGGGTAATCGCTGTCAGGCGCCCCCTTCGCAGCGCCTGCAGAGACCGTTTAAGATTGAAGCAAGGATGCATCCACGCCTGACACGAGTCCTGGTACGCACTGCGCGTACCAGGACCCGTGGAGGGCATTCGCTTTGCGCTTCTTCATCCAGGCGGAACGACTCATGGGGCCTCATGGCGACGATCTGGTCGAGTTCATCGACGACTCCCCTCTGCCTGGGCCTGCGCCGGCCCATGGAAGACGCAGCTGGACCGTTCTCATCGTCGACGACGACGAGGACGTCCATGAGAGCACCCGTTTCGCCCTCCGCGGCCTGGACATAGAGGAGCGCCCACTGCGCTTGCTCCACGCCCATTCGGCGGCGGAATGCATGGCAGTGTTGCGCGCCGAGCGCGACGTCGCGGTCGTGCTGCTCGACGTGGTGATGGAGGCCTCCGACGCCGGGCTCGTCGCGGTGGAAGGCATCCGCGGCGAACTGGGCCTGCACAACACGCGCATCATCCTGCGCACCGGCCAGCCCGGCCAGGCGCCCGAGATCGACACGATCCGCCGCTACGACATCAACGACTACAAGACCAAGAGCGAACTCACTCGCACCAAGCTGTTTACCTCGCTGACCGCGGCAATCCGCTCCTACGCGCAGTTGTGTCAGCTCGACGAGAGCCGCAGGGGCCTGGAGCAGATCGTGGCCTCCAGCCACCACCTGATGGCGCACGACGGCGTACAGGGCTTCGCCGCCGGGGTGATCACCCAGATCGCCGGCCTGTTCGGCATCCCCTCGGAGGGCCTGGTGTGCGCAAGCGCCAGCGGCGACCCGGACAGCCTGACCGCAGAACAACTCAGGATCATCGCCGCGGCGGGCTGCTTCAGCCACCTCGTCCAGCACCCCGTCTCCGAGATCGGCGATCCGCAGATCATCTCGAACCTCACCCGCTGCCTGCGCGAACAGCGCAACCTCGTAACCGAAACCAGTGTCACGCTGTGCTTTTCCGGCCACGAGGATACCCGCTATGCCGTGTTCATCGATTCACCCGAACCCCTGGGCGACGTCGATCGCGAACTGCTCGGCGTGTTCTGCACCAACATCTCGCTGTGCGCAGACAACGTCGAACTGGTCACCCGGCTGCGCGAGATCGCCTTTGTCGACCCCTTGCTGGGTCTGCCCAACCGTAGCGCCTTCGTCCAGCACCTCGACACTGCGATCGAGGCCGACGCCCTCGCGGGCTGCACGATCGCCCTCATCGATCTCGACCAGTTTGCCGAGACGAACGACATGTTCGGCCACGTCTATGGCGACCGCCTGCTTGGCGCCATCGCCAGCCGCCTTCGCAAGGCCCTGCCGGGCTCGTGCACGATCGCGCGGGTCTCGGGCGATGTGTTCGCGATCTGCGGCGACGAAACCCTGGTGTCGCCCGCCCACCTCGCACCACTATTCGAAACCCCTTACGTGTTCGACGGTATCGAGCGCCCGGTGTCGGCGTGCATGGGCTTCGTGCGAGCCGACACCGGCTCCAGCGCTGGGGCCGAACTGCTCAAGGATGCATCCATCGCACTCAAGCGCGCCAAGGCGCGCGGACAGGGCGAGCATGAGTTCTACACCTCGGCAATCGGGCTGGAATCGCGCCAGCACACCCGGCTGCTGCACGAACTGCAGCAATCCTTCGGCAGCGATGCGCTCTTTCTCGCTTTCCAGCCGCAGCTCTCACTGGAAAGCGGACGGGTCACCGGCGTGGAGGCCCTGCTGCGCTGGCGCAGGGCCGATGGCAGCTTCGTCCCGCCAGACCAGTTCATCCCGGTAGCCGAGCGCTCCGGCATCATCACCCTGCTGGGGAACTGGGTCATGCGCACGGCGCTGGGTGCACTCGCGCAACTCGACCACGCCGGCTTCAGCGACATCCGCATGGCCATCAATGTCTCGGCCGCTCAGCTGCGCGACCGCAGCTATGCCGAACAGCTCGGCCTCGCCCTGCAGGAGAGCGGGGTGGCGCCAGGGCTGCTCGAACTGGAGATCACCGAGTCAGTGGCCGTCATGGGCATGGCCCGGGTGTCCGCGCTTCTCGCCGAAGTCAAGGCACTGGGCGTCGAGATCGCGATCGATGATTTCGGGACCGGCTTTTCATCGCTGTCCTACCTCGACCAGCTCCCGGTGGACCGGCTCAAGATCGACCGCAGCTTCATCGCCCTGCTCGACAGCTGCCGCCCCGGCGCCCGCATTGCGGAGATGATCGTCCCCCTCGGCCATTGCCTTGGCATCGCGGTGCTTGCCGAGGGTGTGGAGACCGAATGCCAGGCCGAACGCCTGCGCGCGATGGGCTGCAACGAAGCGCAAGGCTACCTCTACGCGAGACCGATGCCGCTCGATGCGCTCCTGCAGTGGCTGCAGACATACCGGACAAGAGTCGCATGAGCGTACAACGCATCCTCATCTTTCTGCTCGCGGCCTTGCTGGCCGCATGCGGCAAACCCGAGCCGATCGTGATTGGCTTCATCGCCGGCCTCTCCAATCGCACCACAGACACCGGCGAAGCGGCGCGCAATGCGCTCACCCTTGCCATCGAGGAGCGCAACGCGGCGGGTGGCATCGGAGGCCGTCCACTGCAACTGCTGGTCGGTGACGACGGCCAGGACGCTGCCACTGCTCACCAAGCCATGCAAGCGCTGATCCGTGCCCGCCCGGCGGTGATTGTCGGCCCGTACACCAGCGCGATGGCCGATGTCATCCTCCCGCTGGCCGACGCAGCAGGCGTCGTTGTCCTCAGCCCGGTCATCACGGCAATGCACTTCGTCGGCAAGGACGACATGCTGATCCGGCTCAACCGCAGCACGCGCGACAATGCCGCAGACTATGCCCGCGTGCTCGCCGAACGCGGCCTGCACCGACTGGCTGTGGCTTACGACGTACGCAACCGGGCATTCTCCGAGTCCTGGCTCGCCGAACTGCGCAGCCAGTTCCCAGCCTACGGCGGAGAGGTCATTGCCGCGGTCGAGTTCGAATCCGCCGCAGATACGATGTTCAGCGAGGTCGCCGCACGCCTTCTCGAAACCGAACCCGATGGGCTGCTGTTCATCGCCAATGCAGTGGATGTCGCGCGGCTGGCACAACAGACGCGCAAGCTCTCACCAAACGTGCCGCTCGCTGCCGCGGAATGGGCCGCAAGCGAACAGCTGGTGGAGCTCGGCGGCCAGGCCGTGAACGGACTGTTGATCGCGCAATCCCACAATCGCACCGACGAAGCGCCTCGCTTCACTGCCTTCCGCGACGCCTACCGGGCCCGTTTCCAGCGCGACCCCGGCTATAGCGCGATCGCCAGCTACGATGCCGGCATCGTGCTGTTCCAGGCGCTGGAACGGCGCAAGAGCGGGCAGTCCGTGAAGGACGCCGTCCTGCGCCACGGCCCCTACCCCGGCTTGCAGCACCTGATCGAGATCGACGCCTTCGGCGACAGCACGCGGCCGATCCATTTCGCAGAGATCCGCGACGGCCAGTTCGTCCTGGTGCGCTGAATGACCCTCCGGAACTGGCGGCTGCGCAGCTTCGTCGTTGCCATCATGGCCGCCACGACCGTCATGGTCGTGGTGCTGGTGGTAGCGGCCCTGCTCGCGATCAGCATTCCCGCCCTCGAAGATGAGACCCAGCGCGAAGTGCAGTTGCAGGCCAACGACCACGCCAACCGCACACAGATCGTGCTCGGTGCTCTTGAGTCGCGCCTGGAGGTGGTAGGCGAGAGTCATGCTCTGGTTGACGCAGAGGTATTCGCGGGCGTCCTCGACATGATCATCGCGCGCACTCCGATGCTGCGAGCGCTTTACCTCGTCGATGCCAACGGGCGTGTGACAGCGGCAGGACTGGACTCGTCGATGAGCCGGCTACGCAGCGAGATCCTCGGTAGCGATCTGTCATCCACCCCCTTGTTGCGCGCAACCCAGGCGACCCGCAGCACGACCTGGAGTGACACCTACCTGTCCGCGCTCTCGGGGGTGCTCACCGTTGGCGTCGCGACACCGGCCGGTGACTCGCACGTACTGATCGGCGAGGTGCCGCTCGACGCCGTATTGAGCACCCTGGAAGAAACCGGCAGCACTCGCCTTGCCGCACTCTGGGTAATCGATAGCCGTGGCGAGGTCATCACCGAGTCCCGCCACGGCCCGGGTGCCCGACGCATGAATCTCAACGGCCTGCCGCTTCTGCAGGCCAGCCTTGCAGGCACCCCCCTGCCCCCCTACATCGACTTCGAAGGGCAGCGCTACCACGCCGGGCTGGCGCTCTCGGACGCCCTCAACTGGCGCTTCGTCACCATTGCCCCGACCGGCCTCGACAACCCACGGGTGAGCCGTATGGTGATCGCCATCGGGGCGGCGTTCGCGATCGCCTTGTTGCTCGGCGTACTGCTGTCACGCAGCCTCGCGCAGCTTCTGCTCGCGCCACTGAACAGCATCATTGCCCAGGCCCGCGACACAGCGCACGGCAGGCAGGGCCACTGGCCGCGTGGCCCGGTGGTCGAGCTCAATGCCCTGTCCGGCGACCTTGAGGCGATGGCCGCGCACCTGCAATCGCTCAACCTCGACCTGGAGCAGCGCGTAGCCCAGCGCACCGAGGCCCTCGCCGAAAGCAACCGTTCGCTGCAGGCCACGCTGGCAGAGCTCGAGCGTACCCAGCACGAACTCGTACGCGCCGAAAAGATGGCGGCCCTCGGCGGCCTGGTGGCCGGCGTCGCCCACGAACTCAACACTCCGATCGGCAACGGGCTGATGGCGGTGAGCACGCTGCAGGGGCAGGCCGGCGACTTCCGCCGCTGCATGCAGGCCGGGCTGCGGCGCGCGGACCTCGATGCCTTCCTGCTCAACGTAGACCAGGCGGCAGACATCGCAACGCGGAACCTGAGCCGTGCCGCCGACCTTGTGACCAGCTTCAAGCAGGTCGCCGTGGATCAGTCGAGTGCCCAGCGCCGTCGCTTCATGCTCGACGAGGTCGTCGACGAGATCATCATCACGCTGCGGCCCTCGATCAGACGCCTGCCGTTCTCGATCGAGACCGACATCCAGCCCGGCCTGGAACTCGACAGCTATCCGGGCCCGCTCGGGCAGGTCCTGGCCAACCTCATCAACAACGCCTTGATCCACGCATTCGAAGATCGCGAGCAGGGCACGATCGTCATCGCCGCACGCCGCGCTGAGGACGGACGCATCAGGCTGACCGTCAGCGATGATGGACAAGGCATGGACGCAAGCGTACTGGAGCAGGTGTTCGAACCCTTCTTCACCACGCGCAAGGGGCGCGGCGGCACCGGACTGGGCCTGCACATCGCCTTCAACGCCGTCGCCAACGTGTTGGGCGGCAGCCTCACGGCCAGCAGCACAAAGGACAGGGGCAGCTGCTTCGAACTGCGCATCCCAGCGATTGCCCCAAGCATGAGCGAAACAGGCGCGACAGCCTGACGCCACATCGCATCCATACGCACCAGTATGGAACCCGGTATAATCCGCGGTTACGCCACTAAAAGCACCGTTGCCACGGAGGACAGCATGACCGAGCCGCAAGCCCTTTATCTCGAACGGCGCATGACACCCGCCGATGCCGCCGGCTTCGTGCGCGACGGCGACACGGTGGTCGTACCCACCGGCGTCGGTGAGCCGCCCGCGCTGCTGCACGCACTGTCCGAACGCCGCAACGCGCTGCGCAACGTCGCGGTGAGCCAGATCCTGCCGCTGCGCAAGTTTGCCTACCTCGACCCCGAGACGCGCGCGAACATCCGCCACGACGCCTACTTCTTCGGCGGCGCCACCCGTGCCGGTGGCCAGGCGGGCTGGGTGGACTTCATTCCCGCCTACTTCTCCGAGCTGCCGATGCTGATCGACCGCGGCCTGTCGCCGGCCGACGTGGTGGTGTCGATGGCCTCGCCGATGGACGAGCACGGTTACTTCAGCCTGGCGCTGGCGCCCGACTACACGATGGCAGCGATCCGGCGCGCCCGCGTGGTGCTGCTCGAAGTGAACCCGAACGTGCCGTTCGCCAACGGCAACTGCCACATCCACATCTCGCAGGTCACCGGCCTGGTCGAAAGCGCCGAGGCGCTGTTCGAGGTCGGCCTGCCGCAGATCGGCCCGGTACAGGAAGCCATCGGCAAGTACGTCGCCGACCTCATCGACGACGGCGCCACACTGCAGATCGGCTACGGCGGCATCCCCGACGCGGTCGTCATGCAGCTGCAGCACAAGCGCGACCTCGGCATCCACACCGAGATGATCGGCGACGGCATCCTGTCGCTGATCGAATCCGGCGCCGTCACCAACCGCCAGAAAACCTTCATGCCGGGCAAGACGGTTGCCACCTTTGCGCTCGGCTCGCGGCGCCTGTATCGCCACCTGCATCGCAACCCGGCGGTCGAGATGCACCCGGTGGACTTCACCAACGACCCCTACATCGCAGCGCGCAACGACAAGCTGTGCGCGATCAACGCCACGCTGCAGATCGACCTGCTCGGCCAGTGCGGCTCGGAGAGCCTGGGCCACCTGCCCTACTCGGGTACCGGCGGCCAGGTGGACTTCGTGCGCGCAGCCAACCGCTCGAAGGACGGCAAGGCCTTCATCGTGCTGCCGTCGACGGCAAAGAACGACACCGTGTCGCGGATCGCGCCAGTGCTCTCGCCCGGCACTCATGTCACCACGAGCAAGAACGACATCAACTACGTGGTGACCGAGTATGGCGTCGCCGAACTTCGCGGCAAGACCGCCAAGCAACGCGCGCGAGCGCTGATCGGCATTGCCCACCCCGACTTCCGCGCCGAACTGCGCGAAGCTGCAAAGCGCATGGGGCTGCTGTAAGCGAAACCGGGAAGTCGTGCTGCAGGGCGATCGCCCCGCAGCACGGATCGCTCAGAGGATGACGGTGATTTCCTCGCGACGCACCAGTTCGGAACCGAAGTCCAGGGCATCGAGCGCAAGCGCATCGCGCGCCGTCACCACGCCAAGCGGACGACGGTCGGCATCGACTACCGGCACGTGGCGCACGCCGTTCTCGAACATCAGATGCAGGGCATGGCCGAAGGGCTTGTCATCGGTCAGCGTCTGCGGGTTGTGGGTCATCACCTCACCGACCGGCGTGGCGTCGGGATCGAGGCCGGCGGCAAGCACGCGGAAAGTGGCGTCCCGTTCGGTGAAGATGCCGGTGAGCACGCCATGCTCGGTGATGAGGGCAGCGCTGCAGTGCAGGTCCTGCATCATGCGGGTGACTTCGCGCACCGGCTTGAAGACCGAGACGCTGACGAAGGGACGCTCGGCGAGAACCTGATGGATCGGACGGCTGGGCATGATCTGTCTCCTGATGCTCTTGTGGAAAGGCACAGTTATCAAAGCTTCAACCGTGCCAGCTTCGGCACCCTCTGCCGTAACCCGACAGCAGGCGCCAAGCACCTGTTTTAGCGCATCTTTTTGACAGCATAATGACGTTGCAAGAATATTGCAGCGCAATATCCCGCCTGCAGCATGCCTCACCAGCGTGCATGGGCAGCATGGCTCGCACCGCGACGGTGCAAGCGAGGATGCTCAGTCCTCAACCTTCTTGCACTGCGCCATGGCCTCGCCCATGCGTACCGGCCGCGCTGCGACCCACTCGGAACTGAAGCGCAGCACGTCGCGCGGGAACAGCATCACCACGGTTGAACCGAGCAGGAAACGCCCCATTTCAGCGCCCTGCTCGAGCACGACCTCGCCCTCGGCGTATGCGCGCTTCTCGATGTCCGGCCGCCGCGGCGGATTGACGACGCCGTGCCATACGGTCGCCATGCTGCCGACGATGGTCGCACCCACCAGCACCATCACGAAGGGCCCGAACTCGCCCTCGAATACGCACACCACACGCTCGTTACGCGCAAACAAGCCCGGTACGCCGCGCGCGGTGGCCGGATTGACCGAGAACAGTTCGCCAGGCACGTAGATCATCTGGGTGAGGCGTCCCGCGCAGGGCATGTGGATGCGGTGGTAGTCGCGCGGCGACAGGTACAGGGTGGCGAAGTCACCGTCCTCGAAGCAGGCAGCCAGGCTGCGGTCGCCACCCACGAGCGCAGCGGTGGAATAGAAGTGCCCCTTGGCCTGAAAGATCTGGTCGCGCTCGATGGGCCCGAACTGGCTGATCGCACCATCCACCGGGCACACGAAGTCGGCCTCGGCATGCGGCCGCGCACCTTCGCGCAGCGGGCGGGTGAAAAAGGCGTTGAAGCTGGCGTAGCTTGCCGGGTCGGGATTGGCCGCTTCGGCCATATCCACGCCGTAGCGCTTGATGAACCAGCGAATGACGGCAGTGGTCACGCGTCCGCCCTCGAGACCGGCCAGCTTGCCGGCAAGCTGGGTAAGCAGACGCTTGGGCAGGACGTACTGCAGGGCAACGGTGAGACGTTCGGACACGGCGAGATCCTGGACGAGAGCGGCGCAGCAGGCGCCAAGGCCACGATTATAGCGGCCGCCCCGGTCTCACCCTATGCCAGCAGCAGCGATGCGGCGATCCCCCACAGCATCAGGGCGACCAGCCCGTCCAGCACGCGCCACGCCAGCGGACGGGAGAACAGCGGCACGAGCAGACGCGCACCGTAGCCGAGCAGCACGAACCACACGATCGACGCACTGATCGCACCGGCGGCGAAAAGCGGACGCAGATCCTCCGCCTGCTGGCTACCGATCGAGCCGAGCAGCACCACGGTATCGAGATAGGCGTGCGGGTTGAGCAGGCTGAAACCGGCCGCCGCGAGCAGGGCCTGGCCTCGCGACATGCGTTTGTGCTCGGCGAGGTTCATTTCCCGCCCCCCGCGCAGCGCCGAGCGCAGGGCGCGGCCACCGTACCAGAGCAGGAATGCGGCGCCACCGTAGCGCGCCATTGCCATCAGGTCCGGGCTGGCGACGAAAAGGCTGCCAAGCCCTGCGATGCCGACCAGGATCAGCGCCATGTCGCACAGTGCCGACACGCTCACGGTCAGCAGCACGTGCTCGCCGCGCAGCCCCTGGCGCAGCACGTGGGCGTTCTGCGCACCGATCGCCATGATCAGGCCGAGCGTGAGGATGAAGCCGTTGAAGTAGACATTGCTCATGATGCGTTCCGTTGTCGTTATGGGTCGGCGGCAGCGCCCGCGCGATCCTTTGTATGCAGCGAGCGGTGCAGCACCGCAATGACCCAATGTAGCGCCGCAGAAACGCACGATTAAGTAAAATCGATTTAATTCATTTTCGACAAAAACTGCTAATGATCGACCATCGCCTGCTCGCCTTCGAAGCCGTGCTGCAGGAAGGCGGCTTTGAGCGTGCCGCGCGCCGCCTGGCGCTCACCCAGTCCGCGGTGTCGCAACGGGTGAAGCTGCTGGAGGCCGAACTCGGCCAGGTGCTGCTGGTGCGCAGCAAGCCGGTGCGCCCGACGCCGGCCGGCCGTCGCCTGCTGCCTTACCTCGCCCAGCTACGACTGATGGAGACCGAAGCGCGACGCGCCCTGGAGCCGGGACAGCGCCACGGCCCGATGCGGCTTGCGGTTGGCGTCAACGCCGACTCGCTCGCAACCTGGTTCATAGGCGCCGTCGCCGAGGTGGTCCGTGAAGAGGGCCTGGTCCTCGACTGCGTGGTGGACGACCAGGATCACACTCATGCCCTGCTGGCCGACGGCGAGGTACTGGGCTGCGTCTCCACCCGCCCGGATCCGATGCGCGGCTGCGCAGCGATCCGGCTTGGCGAGATGCCTTACCTGTGCGCCGCCTCGCCGGCCTTCCGCGCACGCTGGTTCCCGCGCGGCCTCAGCCGCAGCGCGCTGGCGCACGCGCCGGCGATCATCTTTGGCCGCAACGACGACATGCACGAGGCCTTCCTGCAGCGTCACTTCGGGCTGGATACCGGGCAGTACCCTCACCACGTCGTGCCCTCTTCCGAGGGCTTCATGGCCTTCGCGGTCGCCGGCCTGGGTTACGGCTTCATCCCCGAGATCCAGGCCCGCGCCCACCTGGCGCGCGGCGAGCTGATCGACCTCGCCCCGCAACGTGAGGAGGTGGTGCTTTACTGGCACCACTGGCAGGTACAGTCCCCGGTGATGGCGCGGCTCGCAGGCGCGATCGCGGAAGCCGCCGCGAGAGCGCTGGGTACGCCCGGATGACCAGCCCCCGGCAATCGCCCTTACCGCGCTGTTCGGTGGAAAGCGGCGCCAGCCGTGAGGGGTTGAAGGCGATGGGGGTGGGCGGGTGCGACGAAAGGCTCGCGACTTGCGTCGCTCCTACAGCACACCGCGTGCGCCCCCCGTAGGAGCGGCGCCAGCCGCGAGGGGCTGAAGGCGATGGGGGTGGCGGGACGACGAAAGGCTCGCGACTTGCGTCGCTCCTACGGCACGCCATCGGGCGGCGCGACGTGCCTACGCCGCGCGGGCGTTGCCAGCCAGCAGGGCCGCAACGGCGGTCGGGTTGGAAGGGAACCAGAAATGCATGTAGGAGGCGGTAATCGAGCCGAGCCGATACACCGCCTCGCCCTCGCCGCCATCCGGCCGTTGCGCATGCAGCCAGGGCTCGAGCGGTGTCACGGTCTTCGAATAGTGGAAGGTGTGACCGGTGATACGCCCTTCGGGCAGGTCCGCCTGCTGCATGCCAAGCGCAGCCAGACGCTGCTGCATGATCGCCCGCCCCGGCAGCACGCCGGCAAAGGCGTGCTCGACGCCTGCCTTGTCCACCACAGCTTCGAGCAGGCTCATCATGCCACCGCACTCGGCAAGCAGCGCCCGTCCGGCCGCCACGTGGGCATGGAGGTCGGCGCGCAGGCGCACGTTGGCCGCCAGCGCCGCGCCATGCAGCTCGGGATAGCCACCGGGCAACCATACCGCGGCGCTGCCCGCCGGCAGCGTCTCGCCCGCGAGCGGGGAGAAGAACACCAGATCGGCACCCAGTGCGCGCAAGGTGTCAAGATTGGCCGGATAGATGAAGCCGTAGGCAGCGTCGCGAGCAATGGCGATGCGCCGCCCCGCCAGCAGCGGCGGGGGGGCGGGCAGCGCCATTGGTGGAAAATTCACCGCGGGCGGCAGCGCGGCCGCGCCCGTCTGCTGCAGATGATCGGCAAGGCGGTCGAGGCGCTCGTCCAGGTCGGCGATCTCCGCGGCCTGCAGCAGGCCAAGGTGGCGCTCGGGCAGCGCAGCCTCGGCGTCGCGCATGACTGCGCCGAACCAGCGCATGCCCGCAGGCAGCGCCGCACGCAGCATGTCGGCATGGCGCGCGCTACCGACGTGGTTGGCAAGTACACCCGCAAAGGGCAGTCCCGGCTGATAGTGCGCCAGGCCGTGTGCGACGGCGCCGAAAGTCTGCGCCATCGCGCGTGCGTCGATCACGGCCATCACCGGGATCCCGAAACGGCGTGCAATGTCGGCGGCGGAAGGGGTGCCATCGTAGAGCCCCATCACGCCTTCGACCAGGATCAGGTCTGCCTCGCCGGCGGCAGCGTACAGGCGCGCAGCAATGTCGGCCTCGCCGCACATGCCGAGATCGATGTTATGCACCGGAGCCCCGCTCGCCACCGCATGGATCTGCGGGTCGAGGAAGTCCGGCCCGCACTTGAACACCCGCACCCGCCGTCCGAGCCGGGTGTGCATGCGCGCAAGCGCCGCGGTGATGGTGGTCTTGCCCTGGCCGGAGGCCGGTGCGGCAACGAGCAGCGCCGGGCAGGCGCGCCCACCTGCAGCGCTCACGCTGCGCCCTTGCCGTGCACCACGGCGCAACCGGCATGCGGCAGCGGCGAGGACTTGGGCTGGTCCTGGGGTTCGAACCAGGCGAGCTTGGGATACAGGCCGACCACGCTGCCGATCACCGTCAGCGAGGGCGGGCGCACACCTTCTTCCAGCACACGCTGCGCCAGTGTCGCGAGGTTACCCACCACCACGCGCTGGGCGTGCGTGGTACCGCGCTCAATGACCCCTGCCGGCGTCTCCGGCGGCAGGCCGTGGGCGACGAACTGTGCACAGATATCGGCCAACCGCGAAATGCCCATGTAGATCACCACAGTCTGATGCGGACGCGCCAGCATCGGCCAGTCGAGATCGACCTTGCCCTCTTTGAGGAAGCCGGTTGCGAACACCACGGACTGGGCGTGGTCGCGGTGAGTGAGTGGAATGCCCGCGTACGCGGCGACACCCGCCGCCGCGGTTACGCCAGGGATGACCTCGACCGGGATGCCCGCATCGACCAGCACCTCCATCTCCTCGCCCCCACGACCGAAGATGAAGGGGTCGCCGCCTTTCAGGCGCACGACACGCTTGCCTTGCTGCGCGAGCTCCAGCAGCAGCTGGTTGATCTCGTCCTGAGGCAGCGAGTGGTCGGCGGCCTTCTTGCCGACGTAGATACGCTCCGCCGCGGCAGGCGCGAGCTCGACGATGGCTGGGCTAACGAGGTTGTCGTACACGACAACATCCGCCCCGGCCACCAGACGCGCACCGCGCAGCGTGAACAGCTCCGGATCACCAGGGCCTGCCCCCACCAGATACACCCAGCCGGGCTGGGGACCGGGACGATGAACGGCAAGATCGGGAATAGTCATGTCAATTGCTCCATACCGGCCGCCGCCTTCACCCCTGCGGCGAGGTCAAATGCGTCCAGCTTCATGTCGATGACGCAGCCCGGCGTGCCAGGTCGCGTCCAGAGGGCGAGAGCGTACGTCCTTACGACGCGCAATGCACGCTCGGCCACAGGCTAAGGCGCCTTCTGTGGCGCGCATCCGGGCAGACGCGCTCGGCCTCTGCATCAGCTTCAACGGCTTCACTCGCCGGGGCACCTCAGTCCGGCAGGAACACCACCCGCCCTTCGTGCTCGATGCGGCGCAACGGGTGACCAAAAGCCTGGCCAAGCAGGTCGGCACGCAGCACAGTGTCGCGGTCCCCGGCAATCACCCCACCGCGGCCATCGAGCAGGATGATGTGGTCGGCATAGCGTGCAGCAAGGTTGATGTCGTGCAGCACCATCACGCTGCCGCGCCCCGTTCCAGGCTCGCGCACCAGGCGCTGGAACAGCTCGAGTGTGGCGATCTGGTGGTGCAGGTCGAGGTGGTTGAGCGGCTCGTCGAGCAGGAACAGCCGCGGCGCCTGCGTCAGCAGTGCGGCGATCGCCACGCGCTGGCGCTCGCCGCCCGACAGCGTATGCACCGCGCGCTGCTCGAAGCCCGCCAGCCCCACCTCGGCCAGCGTCCGGCGCGCGATCGCAACATCCTCCGCGCCCTCCCAGCCCCAGCGCCCGAGGTGCGGGTGGCGCCCCACCAGCACGGTCTCAAGCACACCGGCGGCGAAGGGGTCGGGCTGCTGCTGGGCGAGCAAACCGCGATAGCGCGCGGCCTCGAGTGCAGGCCACGCCGCATACGGCAGGCCGCCCAGGCGCACCTGCCCCACCGTGGGCTCGCGCAGACCGGCGAGCGTATGCAACAGCGTGGTCTTGCCAGCGCCATTGGGCCCGAGCAGCACCAGGCACTCGCCCGCGGCCAGGCTCAGGCTGAACTCGCAACACAGCCAGCGCTCTCCCACCTGCAGTGCGAGGCGTTCGGCCTCGAGCAAGGGCGCGGCATCGACGGGCAGGCGGCGAGCAGCGTTCATGTGCTGCTGCGCGGACTGCGCGAAAGCAGGAACAGGAACACCGGCACGCCGATCATCGCAGTGAGCACGCCCACCGGCAGTTGCTGCGGCGCCAGCATGGTTCGCGCCGCGGTGTCGGCCAGGGTGAGCAGGGTGCCGCCCACCAGCGCCGCCGCGGGGATGAGCACGCGCTGGTCATTGCCGAGGACGAGCCGCACCAGGTGCGGCACGATGAGGCCAACGAAACCCACCGAGCCAACCAGCGTGACCGCGGTGGCGGTAAGCAGCGAGGCCAGCACGTAGAGCACGATGCGCAGCCGTTGCACGCGCACGCCGAGCGCACGCGCCGTAAGCTCGCCACGCGCGAGCACGTTCAGATCGCGCGCGAACGGCATCACCGCCAGCAGCGCCAGTACCAGCACGACCACTGCCGGCCACGGCCGCGCCGCCGCGCTGGCGTCGCCCATCATCCAGAACAGCATCGGCATCACCCGCGTATCCGATGCCAGCGCCAGCATCATCGACACCGCCGCGCCACAGCCGGCTGCGACGATGACGCCGGTGAGCAACAGCCGCGTCTGCGTCCAGCTGCCGTCGCCGTGCGCCAGGCCGAACACCACCAGCATCGCCGTGAGCGCACCGGCAAAGGCCATCGCATCGATCCAGAACGCCGCTGCCCCGAGCGTGATTGCTCCCAGCGCCCCCACCGCCGCCCCACCCGAGATGCCAAGGATGTAGGGGTCGGCAAGCGGGTTGCGCAGCAGCACCTGCATGAGCGCACCCGCGGTGGCGAGCAGGCCGCCACTGACGAACGCCGCGACGGCGCGCGGGAGGCGGAGCTCGAGGATGATGGCGGCCTGCAGATGCTGCGCGCCACTCAAAGCGGCAGCAACATCTGCAAGCCCCATCGGAATCTCACCCGCCACCAGCGCTGCGAACAATGCGCCGCAGCCCAGCGCTGCAAGCGCGATCAGCGAAAGCACGTGCCGGCGACGACATGACATGGCCGGGCCCCCGAATGCGCGACTTCAGGACTCAGCGCGGCGCATAGCGCACACCGATGAACACGCCAGCACCCGGTGTTCCATAGCCACGCGCCGTCTCATACTGCTTGTCGAACACATTGTCTGCGCGCGCCTCGACTGACCAGTCGCGATCGATTGCATAGCGTGCGGTCAGGTTAACGAGTCCGTAGCCGCCGAGCCGGTTGGTTTCGAAGTTGGTGTCGTACCGCGACCCGACCAGCGCCCACTCCCCACCAAGCGTCCATGCCCCAATCGTTCGCGTGGCAGAGACATTCATCGACTGCTTGGCACGCCGCCCCAGCCGGAACCCGGTCGTGCGGTCCTTTGCATCGAGGAAGTCCGCGTTGGCTGCGAAGTCCCAACCATCGACGTTGAGCGCATAGGCGAGCGTGAGGCCACGGATCCTGGCCTTGTCTACGTTCGCGTAGCCGCCGCTCCAGCCGATCATGTCCTCGATCGTGTTGATGAAATAGGTCGCGGTAACCAGCTGGTTACCGCTTGCCCAGGTCAGCCCCAGTTCGCGATTAAGCGCATTTTCCGGCTTCAGGTCCGGATTGCCATAGGAGACGTTGTAGAGTTGGTCAAGGCTCGGACTCTTGAATGCCTTGCTGACGCCTGCGCTTGCACGCAAGTCGGGCGCAAGCTGATAGCCGTAGGACACCCCGCCGGTAAGCTTGTCCCCGTAGCGGCTATGGTCATCGTGGCGGACATTTGCCTGCCAGCTATGTGGCCCCAGATCGGCAGTCCAGCCCAGGCCAAGAGAGTCGATCTGCACATTTCCCTCGGCGAAGGTCTCGCGCGGGCGCGCCACCTGCTCGAAGCGTTCGACCACGACAAGTCCCGTCCCGATCGGCAGCGCGATGTCGTTCTGCCAACTCAAGGTCTCGTTGGTGCTCTCCCGCCGGGTGATGCCCAAAGGATCCCAGGGCGCGGGCTCGCTGTAGTCCGCACGATCCTCGTCGGTGCGCCCATACGACAGGCGACTGGACCACGACGAGGTCAGGCGGTTACGGACGAATGCGTTGAATACCGAGGTCTTGAAGCTCGCACGGTCATCGAAGTTGCCGCTACCGCCAAAGCTGTCATATTGCACCGTTCCCGACTGTTCAAGGAAGGAAACGCCCACTTCGTGCCCCTCGGCAGGATGGAAGGACAGCGCACCACCATAGCCCTCGTTGCGGTAACGATCGTCATCCGCATCGCGATTGCTGGCGCCCCTGCGGGACGAAAAGCCATCGGTGTTCAGCGAGTTGACGTGAAGGCGGAAGCGCCACCGCTCATCCCCGCCCGACACTGCCAGATCGCCCTGACGCGTATCCCGACTGCCAGCACCGGCATATCCGTCCAGGCGCAGCCCGGGCTCAGCCGTGCGGGTGATGATGTTGATTACTCCGCCAATGGCGTCCGCACCGTAGATCGCACTCGCGGCCCCACGGACGATCTCGATACGCTCTACGTTGTTGAGCGACAGGTACTGCAGCGACGAACCCGACAAGGCCGTGGAGTTGAACGGGACACCGTCGACCAGAATCTTGGTCTGATCCGGTTTCGTGCCCCGCAGGTAGAGGCTGACCGATGCGCCGGGACCACCATTGCGGGCAAACTGGACACCGGGCTGACGGCTAAGCAGATCGACGACGTTGGATGCCGCGGCGCGCTCGATCTGGGCGCGATCGATCACGGTGACGTCGGCGAGCAGTTCGTTGGCCTTGACCGGCTGACGCGTTGCGGTAACGACAACCGTCGGTGCAATGTGCTCCTGAGCGTAGACCGGCACGGCAAGGACTGCCGACGCCAGGCCGCCAACACAGAGGCCAAGTTGGGAATAACGCAGATTCATCGAAAAGACTCCCTGAGCTGCGCAATGCGTCCCCGCATGCGACAAGCCATCCAGCACATGGACGCACCGCGACCCAGGTAGAACCGAAGAGAGCAGAAAGAGAAACCACCACGCCCGTCGCCGCCACCCCGCGGCACATCCGCCATTTCGCGCTCCGGCCGGTCTCCGGGCTCGTGCGCTGTGCCGGCAGAGCCGGACGGATGGATCGCCTTCCCGGGTCGAGGACCCAGTGGCTGCATGACCCACCTTGCGCGCACTTACCGTTGCGGGGGCAGCACAGGCATTGCGGCCTCTTTTGCGAGGGGCCGCGCACCTGTTTCCCGTTTAACCCTGGGCGAGAAACGCCCGTGGGCACCGATAACGCGTTGCCCCTTCCGGGGCAGTCGGCGCGGATGATACCGTACGGGGCGGTATCGTGCACTGCAATAAGATACAGACGTTCCCTACACAAGGACCCGCCAGAACAATGACATGCGAACTGATCCTCGGTGGCGCCCGCTCCGGCAAGAGCCGCGAGGCCGAGCGCCGGGCGGCGGCGTCGGGGCTGGCGGTGACGGTGATCGCCACCGCCGAGGCGCTGGATGCGGAGATGGCTGCGCGCATCCGGCGCCACCAGGCCGACCGCCCCGCCGGCTGGCGCACGGTGGAGGCGCCGATTGCGCTCGCGGACACGCTGCGCGAGGCCTCCGCCCCCGGGCACTGCCTGGTGGTCGACTGCCTGACGCTGTGGCTGAGCAACCTGTTCACCGATGCCCACCACCTGCCCCCGGGCGCGAGCGCCGAAGACTTGCCTGCCTTCCGCCGCGAACGCGACGCATTGCTGGCCGTGCTGCCGACCCTGCCGGGGCACATCATCCTCGTCGCCAACGAAGTTGGCCTGGGGCTGGTCCCCGAGACCGCGCTTGGCCGGCTCTTCCGCGACGAGGCGGGCCGACTCAACCAAGCGGTTGCGGCAGCGTGCCCACGCGTGGTGTTCGTCGCTGCAGGGCTGCCGCTGGTGCTCAAGGACGGCTAAACTCGCGCTCATTCCGTCTGCATCCGGCAGGCCCGCGACCCGGCATCCGTAAATCATGAACTTCCAGCTCTCCCAGCCCGACACCCTGCTCAGCGCCGCCATCCAGCACAAGATCGACCGCAAGACCAAGCCAGTGGGCGCGCTCGGGCGGCTCGAGGCGCTCGCGCTGCAGATCGCACTGGTGCAGCAGACGCCTGCCCCCGAGCTGCACCAACCGCACATCGTCGTCTTTGCCGGCGACCATGGCGCGGCACGCGCCGGGGTATCGGCCTACCCGCAGGACGTGACCTGGCAGATGGTGGAGAACTTCCTCGCCGGTGGGGCCGCGATCAACGTCTTCAGCCGCCAGATGGGGCTGGGGCTGAGCGTGGTCGACGCAGGCGTGAATCATGAGTTCGGCAAGCGCCCAGGCCTGATCGACGCCAAGATCGGCCCCGGAACGGCGAGCTACATCGACCGCCCGGCGATGACGCCGGCGCAGCGCGATGCCGCCCTCGAGCGTGGGCGCGGCATCGCCCATGCACTCGCCGGCAACGGCTGCAACTGCATCGGCTTCGGCGAAATGGGGATCGGCAACACCGCCTCGGCGTCCCTGATCACCCATTGCCTGGTGGGCGCCGACCACGACGCCGAGCTCTACAACGTCACCGGCCGCGGCACCGGGCTGGATGACGCCGGCCTTTTCCGCAAGCGCAGCCTGCTGGCGCAAGCGCTCGAGCGCGGCGGCCGGCCGAGCGATCCGCTGGCAGTGCTGGCCGAGTACGGTGGCTTTGAGATCGCGATGATGGCCGGCGCCATGCTCGGCGCGGCCGAAAAGCGCATGCTGCTGCTGATCGACGGCTTCATCGTCACCTCGGCATTGCTTGTCGCCTACGCCATCGATCCGCGCATCCTCGCCTACTGCGTGTTCGCCCACCGATCGCAGGAGCCGGGGCACCGCGTGCAGCTCGACTTCCTGCAGGTCGAGCCTCTGATGGAGCTCGACCTGCGCCTGGGCGAAGGCACGGGCGCAGCGCTCGCCTTCCCGCTGGTGCAGGCGGCGGTCAACTTCCTCAACGAAATGGCGAGCTTCGAGTCGGCTGGCGTCAGCGACCAGAGCTGAAGCCCGATGCGCACGCAGCTCGAACTGTTCTGCATCGCCCTCGGCTACTTCACCCGCATCCCGGTGCCGGGCTGGGTGGCGTGGGCACCGGAGCGCCTCACCCACGCCGCACGCTGGCTGCCGCTGGTGGGCTGGGTGGTGGGTGGCGCAGGTGCGGCAAGCCTGCTGCTGTTCGCCCAGTTCCTCCCGGCCAGCCTGGCGGTGATCCTGTCCATGGCAGTGACGATCCGCCTTACCGGCGCCTTCCACGAAGACGGCTTCGCCGACAGCTGCGACGGTCTCGGCGGCGGCTGGGACAAGGCGCAGATCCTGGCGATCATGAAGGACTCGCGCATCGGCAGCTATGGCGCCATCGGCCTGGTGCTGATGCTGCTCGCCAAGGCTGCGGCGCTGATCGAGCTGGCTAGCGCCAGCCCCGCTGCCGCTGCGATTGCCCTGTTCGTGGCCCACGCGCTGTCACGCCTGGCCGCCACGGCGGTGCTGCACGCCCTGCCCTACGCGCGCAGCGACGATGGCAGCAAGGCGGCTGCGGTGGTGCGCCGCCTCGGCCGCAACGACCTCGCCATCGCCGCCGCCTGTGGCCTGCTGCCCGCCCTGGTGCTGCTCGCACCGCTGCCGGCGCTGGCTGCGCTGAGCCTGGCGGCGCTCCTCACCGTATGGCTCGCCCGCCTCTGCCTGCGCCGTCTGGGCGGGCACACCGGCGACCTGCTCGGCGCCGTGCAGCAGGTGACCGAGCTTGCCTGCTATGTGGGCATCGTCACGACCACCCTCAGTCCAGCCCTACGCTGAGCCTTCCGGTGCAACTCCATCTCATCCGCCACCCCCGTCCCGCTGTCGCGCCCGGCATCTGCTATGGCCAGACCGACCTTGGCCTTGCCGAATGCCCGGCCACCGTCGCCGAGCGCCTGCGCCCGCTGCTGCCCGAAACCTTCGCCCTGCACACAAGCCCGCTCGCGCGCGCACGCCTGCTCGCCGAAGCGCTCGGCACGCCGCGCGAGGATGAGCGCCTCAAGGAGATCCACTTCGGTGACTGGGAGGGCCGCAACTTCGCCGACATCGGTAGCGCGATCGACGACTGGGCAGCGGACCCGCTCGGCTTTCGCGCACCGGGCGGCGAGTCGCCGCGCGAGATGGCGGCACGGGTACTGGCGTGGCTGGAGGAGGTGACCGGAGCCGGAAATGGTGAACATGGACTCGTCGTGGTGGCCCATGGCGGGCCGCTGCGCGCAATCGCCGGGCACCTGCTGGGCATGCCGCCCGAACGCTGGATCGGGCTCGACTTCGGCTGCGGGCAGGTGACGCGGATCGACGTCGAGCGTTGGGGGGTGGTGTTGAAGTGGTTCAACCGCTGAGGTCGCCCTGACATGCTCACCCTCTGGCTCATCACCGACAACAAGCCCGGCCACCGCAGCCAGCTGCAGGGGCTGGCGCAGGCGCTGGCAGCGCGCGTGGCGATCGACGCGCACTGGATCGAAGCACCGGCGGGTCGCAGCGCGTTGTGGCACTGGCTGAGCGGCCGCTTCCCAGCCGGCGCAGACCTGCCCGCCCCGGACCTGATCCTCGTCGCCGGCCACCGCACCCACCTCGCCGGCCTCGCCGCCCGGCGCGCACGCGGCGGCAAGCTGGTCGCGCTGATGCGGCCCAGCCTGCCGTTGGGCTGGTTCGATCTGTGCGTGATCCCGCAGCACGACAAGCCGCCCGCCCGCACCAATGTCCTCGCCACCCGCGGCGTGCTCAACACCGCCCGTCCCAGCGCCGAGCGCGAGGCCGACACGGGTCTGTTCCTGATCGGCGGTCCATCGAAACACCACGGCTGGAACACCCCCGGCCTGCTCACCCAGATCGACGCCATCCTCGCCGCCACGCCCGGTATGCGGTGGACCCTCACCACCTCGCGGCGCACGCCGGCCGAAACGGAAGCCGCCCTGCTCACCCTGCGCGAACGCGGGGTCGACGTGCGGCCGGTGGCCGACACCCCGCCCGGCTGGGCGATGGCGCAGGTGGCGCGCAGTGCCCAGGCCTGGGTGACGGAAGACAGCGTATCCATGGTGTACGAGAGCCTGACCGCCGGCGCCGCCACCGGCCTGCTCGCGGTGCCGCGGCTGGGCGAGACGCGAATCACGGCCGGGGTGGCGCAGCTGCAGCAGGAGGGTTTCGTTACGCCTTTCGCGGGCTGGCAGCGTGAGGGCCGGCTGCACACGCCGCCAACGCCTCTGCGCGAGGCCGACCGCGTCGCGGACGCGGTCCTGTCTCGATGGCCGCAATAGCGCGCGGCACGATCGCCTAGAATACGGACATCGTCGCAACCCGCCAGGGGCACCGCCATGGGTCTCGCACTGAAAGAGGAAAAGCACCACACCTACGCCGACTACCTCAAGTGGCCGGACGACGCACGCTACGAGCTCATCGACGGCGAAGCTTTCCTGATGGCGCCCGCGCCGCTCATCGAGCATCAGGAAGTCGCGGGCGACGTTTATTACCAGCTTCGCAGCCAGCTCGACGGCCAGCCCTGCCGCCCCTACATCGCCCCGGTCGACGTCCGCCTGCCGCGCAAGGACGAGGCCGACGACGCCATCGACACCGTGGTCCAGCCCGACGTGCTGGTGGTGTGCGACCCGGCCAAGATCGACCGCCGCGGCATACGTGGTGCGCCCGACTGGCTGCTTGAGGTGCTCTCCCCCAGCACGGCCGCCCACGACCAGATCGCCAAACGCCGCACCTACGAGCGCGCCGGCGTGCGCGAATACTGGCTGGTCCATCCGGGCGACCGCACGCTGACGGTCTATTTGCTCGAAAACAGCCAGTACGGCCGTCCGGAGATCTACGAGCTGAAGGACGAAACCCCCATCGGCGTGCTGCCCGGCGTGTCGATCGCGTGGGATGCGCTCGTGGCCAGGCTGCCAAAGCCGGAATACTGAGGCCACGGAACCCCTCGGAAAGGAACCACGCGCCTTGATCGCATCTCATATGCGATACATAATCCGCACACAGCAAACGAGGAAGCCATGGCACAGAGTTCAATGCTCCACATCCGCGTCGACGACGACACCAAGACCCAGGCCACCGAGGCGCTGGCCGCCATGGGCCTGTCGATGTCGGACGCCGTGCGCATCTTCCTGAAGCGCGTCGTCAACGACCAGGCCTTTCCCCTCGAGCTCAAGGTCCCCAACGCCGAAACGCGCGCCGCCATGGAAGAGGCACGCGCCATGATGAAGGCGCGCCAGGCACGTTTCGAATCGACCGACGCCCTGTTCGATGCGCTCGAAAAAGCCCGCTAAAACCAAGCGGGCATCGCTGCCGCGCGCGGCAGATTTCAGCAAAGCCTTCCACAAGGACTGGGAACGACTCAGCCGCTCCGGCCGTTTCGACCTCAAGCGGCTCAAGGAGGTCATGCTGTTGCTCGTTGCCAACGACGCCCCGCTCGGCCCCGAGTGGTTCGACCACCCGCTCAAGGGCAACTGGGCCGATCACCGCGAATGCCACGTTGGCGGCGACTTCCTGCTCATCTACACCGCCGACGAAAAGCAGATCACCTTCGTCCGCACCGGCACGCACACGGACCTCTTCGAGGGTTGAAGCGTAAATGAAGCCCCTCAAGGTCCTGCAACTGCTCCCTGCGCTCGACAGCGGCGGCGTCGAGCGCGGCACGCTGGAGATCGCACGCGCGCTGGTCGCGGCCGGGCATGAATCAGTGGTGCTGTCCAAGGGCGGGCGGCTGGTCGAGCCGCTGCAGCGCGAGGGCTCGCGCCACATCATGCTCGACCTCGGGCGCAAATCGCCGACCACCTTCCTGCAGTACCGCGCGCTGCGCAGGCTTTTCGAGGTCGAGCATTTCGACATCGTGCACGCGCGCTCGCGCCTGCCCGCCTGGGTGGCCTGGCTCGCCTGGCGGGGCATGCCGGAAAGCGCCCGACCGCACTTCGTCACCACGGTGCACGGCATGCACTCGGTGAGCCGCTACAGCGCCATCATGTGCGCTGGCGAGCGCGTGATCGCGGTCAGCGACACGGTGCGCGACTACATCCGCACGCATTACCCGCCGGCGCGCTGGCCGCATCTCACCGATGACCGCATCACGGTGATCCCGCGCGGCATCGACCCGGCGGAGTTTCCACGCGACTACCAGCCATCTTCAGAGTGGCTGGTGCGCTTCCACGCCGAGTTCCCCCGGATCGGCCAGCGCAAGGTGCTGACGCTGCCGGGGCGGCTCACGCGGCTGAAGGGACATCACGACTTCATCACCCTCACCGGCAAATTGGTCGCGGACGGACTGGACGTGGTCGGGCTGATCGTCGGCGGCGATGACCCGAAGCGGCCCGGCTACGCGAAGGAAATCCGCGAGCGCGTGCAGGCCGAAGGGCTGGGTGAGCGCATCGTGTTTACCGGGCATCGAAGCGACGTCCGCGAAATCTATGCGATCTCGGACTGCGTGCTGAGCCTGTCGAGCACACCGGAGTCGTTCGGGCGCACGGTGCTCGAGCCGCTGGCGATGGGGCGGCCGGTGGTGGGGTATGCGCACGGGGGGGTGGCGGAAATTCTGGCGGAGCTGTTTCCGCAGGGGGCGGTGGCGAAGGGGGACGTGGAGGGCGCTGCCCGCAGCATCAAACACGCACTTACCGGACTGAACGCCACGGTTGGCCCCAGTTACCGTTACCTGCTGGACGAAATGCAATCGGCGACCCTGTCGCTATACTCAAGCCTGACCGGATATCCAAGACAGCCCAGAGACAACAAAGGAAGCGACTGCTCGTGACCACTCGCCCAGACCCGGTGAACATCCTCTGCCTCAAATGGGGCACACGCTACGGCGCGCACTACGTCAATACCCTCTACCGTTCGGTTTCGAGAAACCTGGACCGCCCCTTTCTTTTCCACTGCTGCACCGACGACCCTACAGGCCTCGACCCCGCTATCCGCATTATCCCGTTTCCAGAAAATCCGGGCGTCAAGCGCGGCTGGCCCGACATCCTCGTCAAGCTCATGGTGCTTCAAGACGGCTTTGGCAACCTGCAGGGCCCAACCCTGTTCATGGATGTTGACCTAATCATCATGGGCAAGCTCGATTGTTTCTTCGACTACAAGCCGGGCGAGTACTGCATCATCCACAACTGGGTGAGCCGCCGCAAAGAGCTGCTCGGCCGTCGCCCTGCGGTGGGCAACTCGTCGGTTTTCCGCTTCGATGCGGGGAAATCTAACGAGGTGTATGAGACCTTTCTGCGCGAAATGGCGCAAGCAGAAGACCGTCGTATATTCAACACTGAGCAAGCCTTCCTCACCCACGCAATGAAGAAGGTGAACTGGTGGCCCGAAGAGTGGGTGCAGAGCTACAAGTGGAACTGCCGCCCCATCTTCCCACTGAATCTGTTCGTCACTCCAAAAGTTGCGCCAGACTGCCGGATTCTGGTCTTTCATGGGCGACCTGACCCAGCAGAGGCGATCACTGGCTACTCCGACGGAAAGCCGCACCATTACATCCGCCCTGCCCCATGGCTGTCAAAGTACTGGAGTGAACAGGGATGAGCGCTGCATCGCGCCTTGCCGACGGCGTCTTGGTCATCAACCTCGACGAGCGCACCGATCGGTGGCAGAGCTTCCTGGATCAGGCCGCAGATCGACTACGCCCTCTGGTACCCACACGCTTGTCCGCAGTGAAGGGCGTCGCCCTTCCTGGCTTTGGAGAGAAACCCTTCTTCCACGGTCACAAGCGCGACAAGACCTGGGCGGGCCGCGCCGGCTGCGCGCTTTCGCACCGCTCAGCAATCGAGCATGCGTCGAGAAACAGCTGGAAAAGAGTACTTGTCCTCGAAGACGACATCCAGCTTGAGCCTGACTTCGACGACCTACTCACCCCAATTGAACAAGCCCTGGATACGCTCCAATGGGACATCTGCTATCTCGGCTACACAGACCCCATCGGACCATTCATGAAGCGCTTACAACTCCCAAAGCACTATGAGCTATGCGAAATCTATGGGTGTAATGCAGCACATGCCTATATCGTCAACGAAAGCGCCTACTCCACCCTACTGGCCAAACTTCCCACTGAGCGCACCATCTGGAAATGGCTTACCCGCAACCGCGCGATTGACCGCTGGTATGCACGCACCCTGTCCAAGACGCTGACTGTACTAGCTATCAGCACGTCAATCGTCACCCAGAGGGACGGCATCTCCGACATAACGGGGCGTAGTTACGAGAATCTCCATCTGATTGCCCTGCCGCAACCGGGATCCACCGCGCTATCCTATGCCATCGGACGCGCGCTGCGACGCAGTCTGTTCGCACTGGAGGGCATTTACGATGCAGGCCGCGGATGGGTCAAACGACGTCGCGGCTTTTGATAACCTGCAAGCGAGCACAGATTGCCAAAGATGGCGTTAACACCCTGCGCGGAAATCCGCATCAAGTTCCTCAGCAAGTACAAACCCGGCCACGACGGTGAAGGCTGGCTAAAAATGTTCCCTGGCAATCTTCAGCACTGGGGAAACTGCACGTTCATATTTGACCGCCACTGTCAGGAATACGATTGGCTGGTTGTATATGATGACCTGCCCTCAATCGCAGGCGAGCGGCACCCCTTATGGGAAGAGCGTCTCGCCTGCGACCCGCGCAACACACTGCTGATCACAACAGAGCCCTCTTCAATCAAGATCTACGGCAGAGCTTATCTCAAGCAATATCAGTGGATTCTGTCGTCACAGGAAAGCTGGGCCTTGGGCCATCACCCCGGTCAGATATTCGAGCAACCCGCGCTGATCTGGTTCTATGCAGACACGCCCCCTCGCTGCGATTACGACACACTCGTCAGTCACGTTCCGACAGAGAAAACCTTGGATGTCTCGACCGTCTGCTCATCCAAGCGACAAGGCAACACCCTGCACCGAGCGCGCTACGACTTCACCCAGGCACTCAAGGCGAAGCTGCCCTCAATCGACATTTACGGCCACGGCGTAAGGCCGCTCATCGACAAAGCAGATGCACTTGACGACTACCGTTATCACCTCGCTATCGAGAATTTTTCTGGCCCCCATCACTGGACCGAAAAACTCGCGGATGCATTTCTTGGCGCCTGTCTGCCGTTCTACTACGGCTGCACGAACCTTCACGACTACTTCCCATCGGAGAGCTTTGTCCTTATCGATATAACCGACCCCGAGGGCACAGCCAAGCTCCTGGAGCAGGCGATCCGCGAAAATTGGTACGAGAAAAGGCTACCTGCCATCCTTGAGAGCAGAAATCTCGTTCTCGAAAAATATGGCACTATCGCAACCATTGCGAGACTCGTGAATGAGCACCATACACCTTCGAGATCAAGCCTCGTCTCACGCTCCGCAACGATCAAGAGCCGACGAAGAGTCAACAAGAATCCAATAAATGCCTTGCGGTACTTGATCGAAAAGCAGCTGAGTAGAGCAAGACTCTGATATGCAGCCCATGCCCAGTCGAGAACCGTGAGAACCGGCTGAGCTTACGCGGGCTCTGCCTCGACAGGCTCCCAGCCTTCGGCACGCTTCAGCGGCAGTCCGGATCGACTGGGCGCCCATACGCGGCGCTCCGAACCAGCCGCGCCCCCGAGCCAAGCAGCCCACCAACTGAAGGAGCTGTTCGCAATAATCGCATGACGGCAACGAGTCATCAGCCAAAGGTCCGTGAGTTCGTCACCACCGTCATAATCTTGGGGCTCATAGCTAGCACCACGGAAGTCGACATTATTGACGACCCACTCGATGTCGTCGCCAAAAATGACGAATACGGGATTGAGCAATTCAGCACAAGCCTTATCAACCGCCTTTTGATAGTAGCCCACATCCAATAGTGGGGAGTATCGATGTCTCCGGACATGGAGAAACACCGACTCGACGCCTCTGAAGCGTTCGCCACGCGCACGAACCGCGCTAGAATCAGGCGTCGGCGGGCAAAGCTCCTCGCGCAAACGGGAGGCGCAATCGGTAAAATAGGCTTCGTCTTGCCAGTACCCGAGAAGCGTCACACGCTTGGCTTTACACCCATGCTTCAGGAGCTCACCGGGTCGCGTATCACTCCGCTCTGCCACATAGAAGCGCCATTTCTTTGGAATAAACTTATTCAGCGCCCTGATCAACTTCGCACGAGGGTGCCGCAAATCTGGCGCCACTCTCCACGACTCCGGCATTAACGCTGCGTCGATCCCAAAACGATTCAGTCGATAGCTTCTACCGAAATCATCGGCCACGTATCCGCGAACTGCGTCCAGATACAAACTCCGACCCGTCTTCAGCGCCAGCGCCCTGGCTGTGGCGTAAATGAAAAGCTGATTACCCAGCCCTCCTTTCACGATAGCAATCAGCACACGATCCGTCATCGCAAGGCAACCCACCCGAACATTCCTGCTGCAAAGATCATCGAAACCTTCTCGGCCTACATGCCGCCAAGCGCATGGCGAAGCCGGTAAATCAAGCCACGCGGAAACGGTCGGAACGCCTTGTGAATCCGGACTACCACATCGGACTCGGATACAGGCCGGTAAAGGGCATCGGCCCAATGCGCGGCCCAGGCAAAGGGGTTGTACTCATCCAGCACCCGATTGCGCGCACCTGCGACTGCGGTCACCTCATCCGTTGTCTCAGGGGCATCCAGCAATCTCTCTATGCGAACCGCTGCCGACTCGAAATCGTCGCCGTCAATCGCGCAAAACGCTTCTTGCGCGAAGAACTCATCCAGATTCGGACACCCGAGATACACGGGAAATGCCCACCCCAGATAAGCATCGGCCAACTTCTCGGTCCAGTAGTTCGGCGCCTGAGTATTCTCGAGTACCAGATGGAATCGATAAGGCAGAATCGCGTCCATCTTGTCATCCACAGGTTGAAATCCCCTGCCGAAATGAACAATCCGGTCACCCAGGCGCTGCTTCAGATAATCCAGCAAGGCCAAGCGGTGCCGTTGCCCGGGCGTGAAGTTGGCACTCGAGCATACGACCGCGATACGGTTATCCTTCGCAGGGCGCGGCAAAGCCTTGAGATGGTCGTAGCCGAAGCGGTAAGTGCGCGTCTGCAAGTCGAGCCCAACATGCCAGTTGAGCCCGGGCGCCCCCAGAATCAAGCCGGGATGGCGAGACATCGGGTGGGTATCGAGTACGTGCCCGAACTGCCTGTAGAAGTTCTGCGCGTAGAGCTTCTTTTCCAGCGGCTCGCCCGCAATGAACAGCGTGTTCTGCGGTGCGCAGCGGAACTTGTCATAGGGCCTTGCGTTGGCCAGAACGACCGAAAAATCGGCCCGACCTCCCGACGGCGGGTTGAGCTCGAGCTTCCAACGCCCCCAGCGCATGCGGCCTCCCGGACTCAGCAAGTCCATCCTGGCTGGGGCGATGTCCATATTCAGGCGCAGGACAAGATCTGCCCCGCGATCGGTCGATTCACTCATCGATACAGCTGCCCCAAGGCCGTGGTTTTGTGGCGTTGACAGGAGCGTGGGATAATCGCGGCCTGTCACACGTTCTCGGGCCGGATTGTAACGCACGCGCCAGCCCGCTTCCGCGCAAGCCAACCGTCACGCTCCCCTCCCCATGACCAAGACAGCCCTCATCACCGGCATCACGGGCCAGGACGGCTCCTACCTCGCCGAGTTCCTGCTCGCCAAAGGCTACGAAGTCCACGGCATCAAGCGCCGCGCCTCGAGCTTCAACACGCAGCGCATCGACCATATCTACCAGGACCCGCACACCCCCAACCCACGCATGGTCCTGCACTACGGCGACCTCACCGACTCGTCCAACCTCACCCGCATCCTGCAGCAGGTGCAACCCGACGAGGTCTACAACCTCGGGGCGCAGTCGCACGTAGCGGTGAGCTTCGAGTCGCCCGAGTACACCGCCGACGTAGACGCCATGGGCACGCTGCGCCTGCTCGAGGCCATCCGTCTGCTCGGCCTGGACAAGAAGACGCGCTTCTACCAGGCCTCCACCTCCGAGCTCTACGGCCTGGTGCAGGAGATCCCGCAGAAGGAGACCACCCCCTTCTACCCGCGCAGCCCCTACGCGGTGGCCAAGCTCTACGCCTACTGGATCACGGTGAACTACCGCGAGGCCTACGGCATGTATGCCTGCAACGGCATCCTGTTCAACCACGAAAGCCCGCGCCGCGGCGAAACCTTCGTCACCCGCAAGATCACTCGCGGTCTCGCCAACATCGCACAGGGCCTCGAAGACTGCCTGTACATGGGCAACATGGACGCACTGCGCGACTGGGGCCATGCCAAGGACTACGTGCGCATGCAGTGGATGATGCTGCAGCAGGACCAACCGGAAGACTTCGTGATTGCCACCGGCGTGCAGTATTCGGTACGCGAGTTCATCCGCTGGTCGGCGGCGGAGCTGGGCATCACGCTGCGCTTCGAGGGCAAGGGCGTGGAAGAGCACGCGGTGGTCGAGCACATCGACGGCGAGGGGAGCGAACTGAGAGCCCCTGCGCTGAAGGTGGGCGACGTCATCGTGCGCGTCGATCCACGCTACTTCCGCCCCGCGGAGGTCGAGACCCTGCTCGGCGATCCCGCCAAGGCCAAGGAAAAGCTAGGGTGGACACCGGAGATCACCGTGCAGGAGATGTGCGCGGAAATGGTCGCCGAAGATCTCAAGGTGGCGCAGCGGCATGCGTTCCTGAAGGCGCATGGGCACGATGTGCCGGTGGCTGTTGAAAATTGATCGACTCGAACATCGCGGCTTGCGCCGCTCTTACAGAATGAACCTCACCGACACCATCTTCGTCGCCGGCCATCGCGGCATGGTCGGCTCGGCTATCGTGCGCCGGCTACAGGCGCTTGGCTACGCCAACATCCTCACCGCCGGCCGCGACGCGCTCGACCTCACCAACCAACACGCGGTCAATGCCTTCTTCGCCGCCCATCGCATCGACCAGGTCTATCTGGCCGCGGCCAAGGTCGGCGGCATCCATGCCAACAACACCTACCCGGCCGAGTTCATCCACCAGAACCTGATGATCGAGGCCAACATCATCCACGCCGCTCACACGCACGGCGTGCGCAGGCTGATGTTCCTCGGCTCGTCGTGCATCTACCCCAAGCTCGCCCAGCAGCCGATAAAGGAAGAGGCGCTGCTCACCGGCCTGCTCGAGCCCACCAACGAGCCCTACGCGATCGCCAAGATCGCCGGCATCAAACTGTGCGAGAGCTACAACCGCCAGTACGGGCGCGACTACCGCAGCGCCATGCCTACCAATCTTTACGGCCCGGGCGACAACTTCCACCCCGAGAACAGCCACGTCATCCCCGCGCTGATGCGGCGCATCCACGAAGCCAAGCTGGCGAAGGCGCCCGAGGTGGTGATCTGGGGCAGCGGCACACCAATGCGGGAGTTTCTGCATGTGGACGACCTGGCCGAAGCCGTGGTGCATCTGCAGAACATCTCGCAGGAGCGCTACGCGAGCGAGACCGAGCCGATGCGCTCGCACATCAATGTGGGCACGGGAACGGACGTAACCATTCGGGAACTGGCCGAGACGCTCGTAGAGGTGATCGGTTACGAGGGCAGGCTGGTGTTCGACACCACCAAGCCGGATGGGACGCCGCGCAAGCTGATGGATGTCAGCCGGCTGGCGAGACTGGGGTGGCAGGCGCGCACCTCTTTGAAGCGCGGCCTCAACGAAACCTACACGTGGTTCCTGGCTCATCTCGGCGCCGCCAGGGTCTGAGGAGCGAATCTATTACATTTGTCCAATTCCTTCGCAACGGACTCGGGTGACATAATCCGGGCTTTCCCGTCCGTCACGCCCGTGCAGATCTCTCCACCGACCGCTTGGCAGGCTCACGCCGTCAAGCTGCTCGCAGCGCTGTTCATTCTCAGCCTGCCCTTCAAGCTCGCTACGGTACACATCGCAGCGATATTGCTTGCTGCGAGCTTGATCAGCGCCAGGCAGAGCGAACTGCACGCAGCGCCGGCACGGCTCTATCTGGGGACGACGCTGCCCTGGCTCATACCAGTCCTTGTCGCCACCGCTTGGCATTACTTCGCCCCCCTCACAGTAGAGCCCAGTTTCGCTGAGGCTGTGAAAGCCGTGGCGCGTATCCTGCTGCTCGGATTGGCCTGGGCTGTAATGCTGGAGCGCGGCTGGCTCAGCGTACGGTTCGCGGTAACGCTCAGCATGATCACCGTGGCGGCCGTAATCCTGTCCGGCTACTACGACCTGTACAACCACTGGTCGGCCGGCACTGCACCGAATTGGAATCATCGCATCTCGGGCGCCGTATACCACCCTAACGCACTCGGCCTGTTCATGGCTCTCGGCATCGTACTGTCTGCCGCACTCTTGCGTGCGAGACACGCCAGCCCCTGGCCCTGGCTGCTGATCATCCTTGCCCTACCCATACTCTGGGCCACAGGCTCAAGAGGAAGCCTCATCGGCACGCTTGCGGGCCTCCTCTGCCTGGTTGCTTACACCAACGTCCGACATCTCGCGCTACTGGCCTCCATTGCCGCATCAGTCTGGGCTGCAGAGGCCCTCGAGATCATCGACTTCCAGCGAGCAGGGAGCGACGTTACGCGCCGCGCCCTGCTCGAGCTTGCCATTGCAAAGTGGCGCGAGGCGCCCTGGTTCGGCTGGGGTGTGGGCACCTTCCCGTTCCTGGAGGGCAATCGCTGGAGGACCGGAACCCACAATGTACTGCTAGACATGGGAGTAAGCGTCGGCGTGTTTGCCGTACTGGGCTGGCTGTACAGCACATTGCGCCTACTTGGGGGGCTGATCACGAGGCGCGATGAAGCAGTTCGCGGTCCGCTGGCGATGCTCGTGACGCTCCTCGCGGCGGGGATGGTCGACTACACCCTTCTCACATCCTCCCTTTACCAAGGCTTGTGGGTTCTGATCGCAGTCCATGCCTGTTGGGCAATCAGCCCTTTCACTAGTACAGCCAGGGCCATGCCGGCCAACCCTTTGCCGGTGGGGTCGCCTGAGCCTCAAAAACTCCAATGACATGATTTTGGAGTACTACTTTCGTTGAATTCATAATCGCGGCAATGGGGTGAGATAATTCCAGTTTCCGCATTCTCCGAGCACCATGCAAATCCCCCAGCCTTCCCAACAGCCATACGACGACGACGAGATCGACCTGCGCCAACTTGTAAAAACGCTCTGGCGACAGAAGAACCTCATCGTCGGCACCGGCGTCCTCGGCGCCATCCTCGGCGTGGGCGCGAGCCTCATCTCGACCAAGTACGTCACTGATGGGCTGTTCATGACCCCCGGCGTATCGGCAGCCAACTACAAGCGCTTCGAGGTGGTGTTTTCCAACGGACCGCGCTTGCAGCAGTACCTGCGCAGCACCAATCAGGTAAGTACCCCCTATGGGGCCATGCTGTACGAGCTCGCCGACAATCAGGATGCACTACGTGACACGCTCAAGCCGGAATTCGCCTTCACCGACAAGGACCAGAAGACGTTTGGCGTCAAGGTTACCGAGAACGACGAACCCGGGGCCATGATCGGCGTCCGTATCCAGTTCAAGCACAAGGAGCCAACCAACGGTCCCCCTGTCGCCCTGCTGGCCGAGTATGTGCGAGACACCCTCATAAGAGTTAATTTCGAGGGCACGATGCTCGCCCGCTGTGCCGACTTTCGCACACGCGAGCAGGAGTTGAGGAACGCCCAACTCACCAACGACTTCGCCATCACCCAGGAAGAACGCCGAGTCGCAACCCTGCGCGACATCATCGCCCGCAACCCCGAGGCGGCAGTGAGCGACAACCGCCAGATCGTCTCGCTGGAGAAGGGCAGCGAGCGCTTCCTCTCTCCAGCCGCGCAGCTTGTCGCAGCCGAGATCCAGATCGCCGACATGAAGCTGGCCGAAGTACGTCGTGAGCGGGAACGCGTTGCCAGTGCGCTCAAGCGCGACTATTACTGCCAAGCACAGCAAGCCCTTCAGCAACCCACTACGGGGCCCGCTTTCCTTGAGGGCCTCGCAAACATCCAGACCGCAATTTTCCAGGACCAGGACAAGTCGGTCGACATCGTCGAACAGACCTGGAACGAACTCGACGTAGAGCGAGCGAACTGGACCAACACCTACCTGCGCGCGATGCGCTTTGTCGCCTCGCCTGACGGCACGGAGATCAAGGAGCGCAAACCGGGTATGGCGCTTGGCCTGGTGCTGGGCGGACTGCTGGGCGGCATGCTGGGGATCTTCGGCGCACTGGTGAGGGCGTGGTGGCGTGGGGACGACAACGACAGCCCGGAGAAGACCAGGGACTAAACCCAACCCCAGACTGACCTGAAGCTGACTGTAACTCGTCAACTTTTGGACGCCCACCGCCAGACCTTAGAAGACCAGGTCTAACCCCAGTTTCCAACTGGGGTTAGGCAGGCTGGACGAACACAAGGCAGATCGCACGGAAGATTGGGTACCCGCGTAACCACGCAAACCACTCGAGCCAATCGCACCGTTGGAGTAACGAACCATGTTCCTGCACCCCACACACGTAGAAGCACGCCCTGGCTATCGGCTATACCTCCGGTTCAAAAACGACACGGCGGGCGAGGTTGCACAGTTCGACGAACCATCAGGTGAGATGTCCGAACCGCTCAAGGACGAGACGATGTTCTCCACGGCGCGCCTGGACGACACTGGCAGACCGAGGTCTGGGCAAACGGCGGCGACTTCGCATCTGAGTATATGCGCTCGCTCCTCCTGGCTCAAATCAACCAGCTTCCACCAAGATCGGGCGTCGCCACTCACCCCCCAATATCGTCGACAAGCACGAAGAGCACGCCCAGCGTGGCGCGCCAATCCGCGCGGCCTTCGTCGACGAAGCGAGCTGTCAGGCGCCGCACGCAACCGTCAGCGAGAAGATGTCCACCGATGCGGCTACGGATTCGCTTGCCATAACCGCACGCACTCTGTCTGCCGGCATGTTGGGCAAAGGCCTATGCGATTCTGCAGCAGCTGCGTCTCAAGTTGCATTCCCCGTGCCTAATGGCTTAGGCCTATTGCATGCATCGTATCCAAGGCTGAATGCCAGCAATCGGAACAAGTCAAGATAGTTGTCGCCTGATTCATGCAACCAACCGCCTTATATCTTCAGCATGTACGTGCTCGCGCACGACGACATCGCGCTCCGGATTGAGCGTGACCGCGCCGACCGGTGTCCAGTCGCGTGTCCCACGGGACCAGCGCGCAGGGTTGCGCTCGCGGGCCTGGAGATACGTCTGATAGCGTGCCGCCAGAATCTCCCGATCCCCCAGTGCGTGTCGTTGACCCGGCGTGACATAGCGGATGCCGCTATGGCCGTGCTCCAAGTTATACCAGCGCACGAACTCGCGCCCCCAGAGGCGGGCATCTTCAAGCGTGGCGAAGCCACGCGCCGGGACTTCGGGGCGATACTTGGCCGTTTTGAAGAGCGACTCGACGAAGGCTTTGTCATCGGAGACGCGCGGGCGCGAGTACGACGGTTTGACCCCCAGCCAGAGCAGCATCGCGAGCACCGTGGTGGCCTTGAGCGTGCTACCGTTGTCGCCGTGGAGCACGGATTTGTCGGTCATCGCGTGGACGCCTTCGGCGAGCGCGGTACGCTTGAGAAGGCTCACCGCGTGGTCCGCGTCATCGGCATCGTGGATTTCCCAGCCGACGATCTTGCGGCTGTAGAGGTCCTGGATCAGGTAGAGGTAGAACCAGCGCCCCTGCACCTGCGTGGGCAGGTAAGTCATGTCCCAGCACCAGACCTGCCCCGGCGCAGTGGTCATATGCGTGGTGGGCGTACGCGAGCGCCGTGGTGTCCCAGCGCGGTCCCTAGGACGGGTTTGCCCTTGGGAGCGCAGCACGCGCTGGAAGCTCGATTCGCTGGCGATGTAGACGCCTTCATCGGCCAGCGTCGGCACAATGCGCGCCAGCGGCTGATCAGCGAAACGCAGCTCATTGGCCACCGCCAGGACGCGTGCGCGCTACTCTTCGGTGAGCGCGCACGCGGGCGTCGGACGGTCGGCCAAGGGCCGGCGATAGCCGACCTGCAGGCCGTCCTCGGCCCTGCAGCATTGCAGGGTGTCGGTGATGCCGGCGACCTCACACGCCGGGCGCAAGCGCGCACCCGCTGCGTGAGCCGTGTCGATGTGGCAGACCATCGTTTGGCGATCTTCCAGGCCGATCATGCATCCTCGTCCTTGTCCTTCGGAAAGATCGCCTCGAGTTTTTTTGACAGCACCAGCAGCTCGGCGGCTTCGGCCAGGGCCTTCTCCTTGCGACTCAGGTCGCGCTCGAGCTCCTTAATGCGACGCAGGTCGGCCTTCTTCTCGCGGTGGCTAATCCGCGCGGCAGCCTCGCGGTCGGCCAGCGCCTGCGTGGCCACTGCGCGCCATTGCCCGAACTCCTGCGGATACACCCCCTTTTCGCGGCACCAGGCGCTCTCGCTGGCCTCATCCATCGATGCGATAACCAGGACCGCGTCGAATCGGGCCGGCGCTCTCCGGGGGCAACAACCGTGCTACCACTTTGTCCTTGAATGCTTGTCCGTATCTAGCCACTTCGTTCTTCCATTATCGCCCTCGGGTTCTAGATTCTATCGAGGCGACAACTATCTTGACCCAAAGAGCAACAGCCGAGGCCGTTGTCGCCTTCATGGGCGATAACATGCCAGAAACGCTCTCCCCACTCCACGGAGTTCTAATGAGCAAAAAACCGATTTACGTAACGCAGCCCTATCTTCCGCCGCTGGAGGAATTTATTCCATATCTACAGAAGATCTGGGATAACAAGTTCCTAACCAACGGTGGCCCAATGCACGAACAACTGGAAGCCGCTCTGAGCGATTACCTCGGAGTTGAGCATGTGGCGCTATTCAATAATGGCACCATCGCCCTGTTAACCGCCCTACAGGCCCTAAGGGTAACAGGAGAAGTGATCACCACACCCTACTCGTTCGTCGCCACCGCCCACTCGCTCCTCTGGAACGGCATCAAGCCGATATTCGTCGATATCGATCCGCACACCCTAAACCTTGATCCGGAGAAGATCGAGGCGGCCATTACCCCTCAGACCACCGCCATCATGCCGGTGCATTGCTACGGCAACCCCTGCGATGTCGACGCCATCCAAAAAATCGCCGACAACTACAATCTTCGGGTCATCTACGACGCCGCCCACGCCTTCGGAGTGGAAGATGCCGGCGGCAGCATACTGCGCCATGGCGACCTGAGCGTACTGAGCTTTCACGCAACCAAGGTGTTCAACACCTTCGAGGGAGGTGCGATCGTATGCCCGGACGCAAAGACCAAGAAACGCATCGACCAATTAAAGAACTTCGGTTTCGTCGATGAGGTGACTGTGGTCGCCCCGGGTATCAACGGCAAGATGAGCGAGGTCAACGCCGCTTTCGGACTGTTGCAGCTACAACATATCGACCATGCCCTAGAGCGACGCCGCGAAATCGATCAGTTCTACCGCCTGCAACTCCACGATGTGCCCGGCATCCGCCTAGTCAACAGCGCCGGTCAGACCACCGCAAACTACTCGTACTTCCCGATCCTCGTCGATGCCGACTATCCATTGAACCGCGATGCGCTGTATCAAAAGCTGAAAGACAACAATGTCTTCGCTCGTCGGTACTTTTACCCTCTGATCAGCAACTTCCCGATGTATCGTGGCATGAGTTCCGCACAACACAATAACTTGCCAATTGCCAATCTGGTCGCAGAGCAGATCATCTGCCTTCCAATATACCCGGCCCTCGAAAATGAGCAACTAAGCTGGGTCGCAGATCTTTTACAGGAGCACTGACATGGGATTTATGAGTCAAGAACAAGTCAACTTGATGGGTTTCGCGCAGGTCGGCAAAAATACGAAACTCTCCGACAAGGCGTCTTACTACAACTGCAGAAACATAAAAATAGGCAACAATGTCCGGATTGACGATTTTTGCGTTATATCTGCAGGAGATGGCGGGATAAACATTGGGAACCATGTTCATATTGCGATTTACGCTTCTCTCATCGGCTCTGGAAATATCACAGCAAGTGATTTCAGCGGAATCTCCTCACGGGTTTCGATCTACAGCAGCAACGACGATTACAGCGGAGCGTTCTTAACAGGCCCAACCGTCCCCTCTGAGTTCACCAATGTCAAGCATGCAGATGTCTTCATCGGCCGTCATGTCATCATTGGCGCTGGAAGCGTTGTTCTTCCAGGAGTAGTTTTAGAAGACGGAGTTGCGATCGGCGCATTAAGCCTAGTGACTAAGCGGTGCGAAGCGTTTGGTATTTTTTCTGGCGTACCTGCCAAGCGGATTAAGGAACGTAAGAAAAATCTTCTCGAAATGGAAAAATCTTTCAAGATGCCACGAACAGAACGATGAACTTCTCCTCCGCCCGGCAGGGCAGAACAATGCGTTCATTATAACGCCCATGAATCGCAGAAACTAACCCATGACTCAGCCGAACGAAAACAAGATTATCCATGTTATGGCTGATGAAAAGTTTAATGACATGGCTATTCGTCAGTTTGAAGAGGAAGCCCGCGGAGTTAACGAATTTTGGATAGTCGCTAAAGAATTAATCCTGACGAAGTCACCACTTGCCAGGAAATGCACTCTCGATGAATTGCTGCAACAGTTATCACGCTCGAATGTTGCCGGAGTTATTTTCCATGGCCTACTCCCGACTTATTACAGGTTGCTCCGCCACATCCCAGATGACAAATGTGTTGTGTGGCTTGGCTGGGGCTATGACTATTACTCTCTACTAAAGCACGAAAACGAAGACTCTCGAATTCTTCCCAAAAGTAAATATTTGCAGTCGCCGCCCTTCAAAAATTGCGCAAAACGTATATTGAATCCTTTTTTGGACAAGCTCAGGCTTATAAAAAACAGAGCATCGGTTTCCGACCTGAAAAGAATCGATTACTTTTCACCAGTCCTCGATATTGAATATGCGATGGTGCTACGGCATGTACAACTACGAGCAAAGTATATAACGTGGAATTACGGCACTGCCGAAGACGATCTTTCACTGCCTGATATGAGCTACACAACCGGGACGAACATACTTGTCGGCAACAGCGCCACCGCAACAAACAACCATGTAGAAATATTCGAGGCGATCCGTAGAAATGTTGATTTAACGAACCGTAAAGTGATTGTCCCGTTAAGCTACGGCGACCTATACTACCGCTCCAAGGTAATCGAGCAAGGCGAGCGAATACTTGGTGAGGCATTTTCGCCACTTATAACGTTCATGCCAAAAGAACAGTATCTAGAGACGGTACGTTCATGCGGCTTTGTCATGATGAACCATTTAAGGCAACAAGCTCTCGGGAACATCTGCATGGCGATGCTAATAGGCGCCAAGGTATATCTCAATAAACAGAATCCGTTAACGGGTTGGCTGGAATCCCGGGGCGCCATCATGGGATCAACAGACGGCTTTAACTTAGAGCCACTTCAAGAACGGGAAAAGGAAATTAATCGACAGCTTATTTACTCTCACTGGGGGCGAACGCATCAACGTATAAAAACAGAACGATTGATTAAGGCCATCCAAAATTATAGAAAGCACAGAGATGAGCCAATCCCACTTAATTAAGCAGGCGGATCACTACATGTCTCTATTCCGGACTGACAAGATCGCTGTGAGACCAACGTGAGTTTGGCACACCGCTCAATATCGGCAGCTCGCTGGACGACCGTATCCAACATCACACGCGCGGGGCTGCAGCTTGCCCAGCTGATTGTGCTCACGCGCTTCCTGTCACCCCAGGACTACGGCCTGATGGCGATGGTTACGGTTGTTGTCAGCTATGCCGCTCTATTCAGTGACATGGGCCTGAGCACGGCATTCGTGCAGCGTCAACACGTGAGCCAAGAAGAGCGCAGCAGCCTGTACTGGCTGAATGTGGCGGTCGGTGCGGGGTTAATGCTGCTCGTTATGGCGGCAAGCCCGCTGGCGGCATATTTGCTCGATGAGCCGCTGTTGCCGGGCCTGATCACCCTGGTCTCCACGAACTTCCTAGTGGTCGCGCTAGGGCAACAGCTTCGCATCGATGCCGAGAAAGCACTCAACTTCAGGCCAGTTGCGGTTATTGAGGTCATCTCAGCCGTCATTGGCTTTGCAGTTGCTGTAACCGCAGCATGGCTAGGCTGGGGTGTGCATGCGTTGGTGCTTGCAGCCATGTCCAGCGCATGGATCACAATGCTGCTCGCTTGGACGATATTGGCTCGGGGCTGGCGCCCATTGTGGCGCTTTCGTTGGACAGAAGTAAGCTGGTTCGTACATTTCGGTGGAGGCATGGTGGCCAATAACGTCATCAACCATATCAACACCACGGTGGATGTGCTGATAGGGGGGCGTCTGCTGGGCGCAGCGCAGCTTGGGCTTTACAGCGTTCCACGCAATTTAATTTTACAGATTCAGTTTTTAGTGAATCCAATCTTTACGCGGGTCGGCTTCCCGGTTATTGCTTCCATCCAGAACGACAACGATCGAGTGCGGCGAGTTTATCTTAAAATCATGAACTTTACCGCAAGCGTCAATGCCCCGATTTATGTGGCGACGGCTGTATTTGCACCCGAGTTCGTGCAGCTTCTCTTTGGAAATGAATTCCATGATGCTGTGCCGCTACTTCGCGTGCTCGCCGCTTGGGGGCTATTTAGGTCATTTAGCAACCCAATCGGTAGCTTGGTCTTCGGCTTGGGTCGTGTTCGACTATCTACTCTATGGAACCTTGCCCTACTTTTTATTATTCCGCCAGCTCTGTGGTTTGGCTCCAACTACGGCGCCGAAGGCATGGCGTGGACCATGACAGGAATGATAATGACATTATTCGTACCGAGCTGGGCAATATTGGTAAAACCCACATGTAACGCAACCCTTTGGGCATACAGTCGTCAAGTTCTGATACCCACCTTGTGTGCGGTACTTGCCGGGGGAGCCGCATGGTTGTCCGTTAGTATATTCAACCAACCGTGGCTACGTTTGGGCTCTGGCTTAACCGTTGGAGTCATTCTGTACGCAGTGCTCATTTGGCTACTCAACAGAGAACTTCTCGAACTTGGGGCCGAGATTATTAACCAACGCACTTCTCGGTAACACAGATGCTCCACTGCAATTCCGCTTGACGCAATCCACTCCTGGCGCCTCAAGAAACCGATATTGGCTCAACTCGCACATCGGAACCGCTCGAAAAATGGCAATTAATTATCTCGTTTTCCCATACCGAAGCTATTTTTTTAAGAAGAATTACGGGGTCTCTGTTCGAGATCTGCAAATAATTGAAGTCCTGAAAAGAAGAAATGATACCGGAAAGCTTCTAATCGTAGATCGACCACTAACGGTTTACGAGGCGTCTCTAGGGCGCATAACCCACGAAGACAACTATATAAAGCACATCTCACTCGACTTAATTGGACCTCTCAAAGGGCGCCGCTGGACCGAGGAATGTTACACAGAACTAAAGCCGAAACTATTATCTTCAATCTCATCATGGGATAACGTCGTCATTTTAGACTTTACCCCAATCGCCAATATTCATACAATTAAAATACCGCACAACTTTTACTGGTACGATTTAATTGACAACTTCGCTATACACAACCGCTTTACTGAAATAGAAAAAGAACTTGTCCGTAAGAAATATAAAAAAACCTCCAGCCATGCCGACATTATAACTGGCGTTACTGATCAAGCGCTGTCAAGCTTTCCGCAGGGGAAGAAGCACACTATAACCAACGGACTCTACGATGTAGGAAACTGCCTGACAAACTCAGAACCAGAATTTAAGTATGGATTTCTTGGATTTTTAACAGACAAATTCGACCTCGCGTTTATCGAGCAATTGGCGGCAAGCGACCCCAACTTCAGCTTGGTCATTTATGGTGACTCTTACGACAAGTTGCTAGTGAGAACGCTCTTAAGAACTCCCGGCGTAACGCTAAAGGGCAGGTTCAAAAAAGACGACATACCTAACTTAATGAGCACCTTCGAAGTTGGACTAATTCCATATTTACGATCAAAAAGCCATGACGGCTCCCCATTAAAATTATACGAATATCTCCATTATGGAAAGCCGGTATTAACCTCCATAGACTACGAAATTACCGGCGATTCAATTATAAACTACAACCATGAGGGCATCGAGAATACTATCTCTCGTTTAAAAGACCTTCTGAATGATCCGAGGTGCTCTCAGCACACGAAGGCAATGCTTCGTAACGAAGACTATCTAGAGTCGAAAATTGAGCCTGTTATTTCTAAAATTCGTAGCAGCTTAGAAATTCTATAAAATTAATATTTCCGCAATGACAAATAGGCGATTTTGCATTAGAAGAGCATGCCTGGTAATTTTCCCAGCAATTTTAATGCTTTATGCTTTTGGCGGAGCACTTCAGTTTTTAGGCCTATTGAGCCAAACAACCTCAAACCTATTTATAGCAGCAAATTTGTTGTTTTTCATTGCCTTCGAAAAAGCTCTCCGGATAAACATCGCCGAACTCTTTTTACTATTATCCCTCGCACTGCTATTAGCTCTTGGGGTTGTGAATGGGAGTGGCGCAACAGCGATCGCCGTTTACGCTTATTATTTTTCTTGTTTAGGCTTATCGCTTTACTCCGCCAAGCTTTTCGCAAACCACCCTCCCTTTGATATAAACAGAGCTTTCTTGATCATCAGGATTATACTGATGATACAGATACCCGTTCTTGTCCTGCAAATCGTCTATGCAGATGCAATTGCCGCGGCATCACGAGTGCCTTTGATCCCTCTAGATGTAGCCTCCGGAACATTCTTCCTGAAGTCGGACTCATCTCTCGCTTTCACTGCTTTGCTTGCCGCCTGCGCCGCTTACCTGCTAAAGATCAGAAACCGGCAGTCAATGCTTGTGATCAGCATCACCATCGCATTCCTAACGAGCTCAAAGGCGAGCCAAGCTACGGCCGTAGCAGTATTTATTTTTCTCAATTGGCACGAGCTAGTACTATCAAGAAAATTTGGAAGAGTGGTTACACTTTTGGCAGGAGCAGCGTGCTCTTCGGTTATTCTGATTGTCTACTTTTATTTTTTAAAAGAGATTGGAGATGGGGTACTTGCCGAGCTGGAACACGCCTATGAAAACCGTTTCGCGCATGAGACCGCGAGTCGGTTTGCGGTACTCGGAGAGGCTTTATTCGGAGATCCAAATCTTTTTGGAAGGGGACTACTTACCTATCACAACCCAATTGACAGGAGCTGGCTATACTATTCTGGGCATAGCCTTTTTTACTCGCTTTTTATTGACCTTGGAATAATCGGGGTAGCGGTCTTCATCGTAGGCATCTGCGTTTTTACCGGAAAATCAATCCAAAGCAAGTTATTCATATTTATTTTTCTTTTTGTGTTTTTTATTTTCTCCTTTTTTAATTTTTCTCTATCCGATATCTCGTTCTTGTTTCCTTATTTTTTATTTATTTATTTGGCGAAGAAGGGAAATCATGCAGGCTCTTAAGCTCCTAATATTGGGCATCAGAGGCGTGCCTGCTAAGCACGGCGGGTTTGAAACCTTCGCCGAGAAACTTGCTTTATTTCTCGTGAAACGAGGATGGCAAGTCACCGTGTTCTGCCAGGAGGATGGTGATGGCAACTCTTGGGAAAGCACTTGGGAGGGTGTGAGACGCATCCATATTCCAGTCAGTAGGGCCGGTGCCGCGGGGACGGTCATATTCGACTGGAAAGCGACCTGTCGCGCGCTCTCGGAGCACGGTTTGTTTCTCACTCTGGGGTACAACACCGCACTCTTCAACCTGATGCAACGACTCAGGAAGCAGACGAATGTCATCAACATGGACGGCATCGAATGGCGCCGAGACAAATGGGGAGTCGTTGCCAAGACATGGTTCTGGCTCAACGAACGCGCCGGGTGTTGGATCGGCAACCATCTCGTCGCCGATCACCCGCGCATCAAGGACCACCTCGCCACGCGCGTCCGTGCAGACAAGATCACGATGATCCCTTATGGGGGTGACGAGGTCCTTTCAGCTGACGCAGCGCTGCTCACTGCATACGGCATCGAGGCCGGCGGTTTCTCGGTGATCATCGCCCGCCCCGAGCCCGAGAACTCCTTCCTCGAGATGGTTCGCGCCTTCAGTTCAAAGCGGCGCGCCCACAAATTGGTGGTCCTGGGTAACTTCACCCCCGAACGCAATGCATTCCACAGACAGGTGATGGACGCTGCTAGCGACGAAGTGATTTTTCCCGGCGCGATCTACGAGACTCCCGTGGTGCAGGCCCTACGCTTCTACAGTCGGTTCTACTTGCATGGGCACAGGGTGGGTGGTACCAACCCCTCTCTCGTTGAAGCCTTGGGTGCGGGCTGTGCTGTGATCGCTCACGACAACCACTTCAACCGCTGGGTGGCGGGGCCGGAAGCAGCCTATTTCAAGGACGAAGCCGATTGCGCTCGTCTGTTCGATCGGCTACTTGCAGACGATGCAGCCCTGCAACGTATGAAGGCCGCCAGCCGCGCACGCTTCTACGAGCGCTTTACCTGGGAGCAGGTGCTGAGTGAGTACGAAGAACTGCTCACACGCTGGTATCCGAAGAACTGAACGGACTGTTGTCAGCAGGAAAGGGCTTGAAGAATCTGCGGCAGGAGAACTAGCGTGACTGGTCACCCCAATGGGGCGATACTAAGAAGCGCTACGCCCTGGAAGATGCCGTTACCATATACAGACATCTTTCCATAGACGATACCGGCCAAGTATCAAGGCTACCGGTAAGGCGGCGCATGAAAGCAAGAGACATTCAGGCCAGACTGATTGGCGACGCAATCTCTGGCTGCGCCGCAGAACGCAGCAAACTGACCACGCCCGCATCACGACGACGAAGGGGACTTGGTCGGCAGGTTTGACCTACGGTACGACTACTCGAAGCGACCAACCATTGCAGAAATGTCCAAGGACGCCTGGAACGCGCAGAGAAAGCTGCCCGCAGCATGGACCTGATGATGGCGAAGCATGCCTTGGCTACCATCAACAACGCCAATGAGGATCCCCGTGTGTCAGAGATTGCATTGGACGAGCGGGCGATCGAATCGCCTTAATGAGCTGAGTTACTTTCAGAAGGAAATGACATGCCAACCTATGCCGAACTGATGTCGCAGATCGAAGCGCTGCAGAAACAGGCCGAGGAGGTTCGCTGTTCGGAGATCGCGGGCGTGATCGCCGAGATCAGGCAGAAGATCCAGGACTACGACCTGACAGCGGCCGATCTGGGATTCGTGGCCGTCGTGCCGACAAAAGCCGAGACCGCCAGCCGCAGTGACAAGCGCACCGCCGTCAAGCCCAAGTATCGCGACCCGGCATCGGGCAAGACCTGGACCGGCCGCGGCGTGATGCCAAAGTGGATGAAGGACGCGGTCGAATCAGGGCGTCGCCGTGAAGAGTTTCTGATCCCCGACAACTGACTTTCTTTGCCTGCCGCGCTGACGACACGGCAGGCCGGGTAACCATGCCTTACTCCATAAACTACTCTCCAACCTTTGCCGAGCGCTACCCCGTTGCGCTGGCCGCTGCGCTGGTCGACGCAGGTGCGGCTGTGCTGGCGGCGTATCTGGCCTTCTACCTGCGGTTCAACAATACAGAACTCAGCCCGCTCTACGTGGCTGGCGCGATCCTGTGGGCCAGCTTGGCGGTACTTATGCTGTTCCTGGTAGGTGCCTACAGCTCGTGGCGCGGCCAGTCGTTCGCACGACGGGCCGCGCGCTCTGTCAGTGGCTGGCTCCTCGCGGCCACCGCACTGACAATGCTCGGCTTCTTGTTGAAAGTATCAGAGGACTATTCACGGCTCTGGTTCGCTTACACGGTCACGTTAAGCGTGGGGCTCGGCATTGGTCTGCGTATCTGCGCGTTCGTGGCCTTGCGCCGAGCCCGTCGCTCGGGACGAAACCTGAAACAGCTGGTCGTTGTAACACCCGCCGGCGTTCGCAGTTCGAAGTTGCCGTCTGAGCCAGCACTTCGCGAGCAGGGCTATACCGTTTCGCGAGCCGTCTCTTGCAGCTCATCGCCCGAGTGGCTGGAGGAGTTGGCTGCGGCAGTGGAAGGCACTCGAGCGCATGAAGTCTGGCTGATGCTGCCCCTGAATGAAGGCGCGCAGATCCAGGCCGCCGTATATGCACTGCGGCACCACGTGGTTTCGGTGCGCTTCATGCCCCAGCTGAACGACCTTCCTCTTCTCAACCACCAAGTGAGCCGTGTCGCGGGTTTCTACTCGATCGATCTCAGTGTCACGCCCATGGATGGCCCCGCTCGCATCGTCAAACGCGCGGAGGACCTCATCATCGGTGGTCTGATCTTCCTGATGATCCTGCCGATATGCGCCGTAATCGCAGCGGCCATCAAGCTCACATCACCAGGACCTGTGCTGTTCAAGCAATACCGCACGGGAATCAACGGCAGGAACTTCAAGGTTTATAAGTTTCGTTCAATGGTCGTTCACCGGGAGAGCGGGGGACAGGTCACCCAGGCCACTAAGGACGATGTCCGTATCACGCCCATCGGGGCCTTTCTGCGGCGCACAAGCCTCGACGAGCTACCGCAGTTTTTCAATGTGCTGCAAGGCCGCATGTCCATCGTCGGGCCACGCCCACACGCGCTTGCCCACAACGAGTACTACAAGGACCTCGTCGAGTCCTACATGCAGCGTCACCAAGTCAAGCCGGGCATCACCGGCTGGGCACAGGTCAATGGCTTGCGCGGTGAGACGGACACGCTCGAAAAGATGCAGGCACGCGTAGAGCACGACCTCTGGTACATCGACAACTGGTCGCTGTGGCTTGACCTGAAGATCATCCTACTGACGGTGTTGAAGGGCTTCGTGAATCCGAACGCGTACTGAGAAAGGTGCTCGACCCAGAACAGCAACCTCGGGCCAAGCACCCGAGCGCATCGCAATCTCGATGACAGCCTCAGCGCACGGTATCCGGCTCCTCCCCGATCGCCTGCAGCCGCGCATACACCCCACCCCGCGCCACCAGTTCCGCGTGCGTCCCCCGCTCCACGATGCGCCCGGCCTCCATCACCAGGATCTGGTCCGCCTTCTCGATCGTCGATAGGCGGTGGGCGATGACGATGGTCGTGCGCCCTTCCATGAGGCGCTCGATCGCTGCCTGGATCAGGCGCTCGGACTCGGTGTCGAGCGCGGAGGTCGCCTCGTCGAGGATCAGGATCGGCGCGTTCTTCAACAAGGCGCGCGCAATCGCCAGGCGCTGGCGCTGGCCGCCCGAGAGCAGCACGCCGTTCTCGCCGATCTCGGTGTCGAAGCCCTGGGGCAGGCGGTCGATGAACTCGCGCGCGTTGGCAGCCTCGGCGGCGGCGACGATCTCTTCGCGGCTGGCACCGGCGAGCTCGCCGTAGGCGATGTTCTCGGCCACGGTACCGTTGAACAGCGTGACCTGCTGGGTGACGAGCGCGATGTGACGACGCAGGTTGGCGAGCGTGTAGTCCTCCACTGCCACGCCGTCGACCAGCAGCCGGCCTTCGTCGTGCTGGTAGAAGCGCGGGATGAGGTTGGCGAGGGTGGACTTGCCACTGCCCGACTTGCCCACCAGGGCGATCATCTGCCCCGGCTCGGCCTTGAAGTCGATACCTTGCAATGCACGCCCTTCCGCACCGGGATAGGTGAAGCCCAAGCCCTGGGCCTCGACGCGACCGCTGATGTGTTCGCGCTCGACGCTGCCGCCATCGGGCTCCGGCGCTTCGTCGAGTTGCTCGAAGATGCTGTCGGCTGCAGCCACGCCGCGCTGGATCTTGGAGCTGACCTCGCCCAGTTGGCGGATGGCGCGCGGCAACAGGCCGGCGGCTGTCATGAAGGCGACGACGTCGCCCGCGGTGGCGTCGCCCCGCACCTTCAGCACCATGAACAGCAGAACGCCCATGGCGGTATAGATGATGAGGTTCATCAGCGCCGAGAAAACCTCCTCGGTGCGCACCATCTTTAGCTGGCGCTTGGTGTTGTCCAGGCTGGCATGCACGAAGCGACCGCGCTCGTAGTCCGCGCCGCCGAAGCTGCGTACCACGCGGTAGCCCTGGATGGTTTCGGAGGCCACATGGGTGACCTCACCCATGGCGGTCTGGATGTTCTTGGACAGGCGGCGGAATTTGCGGCTGGCGTTCGATACCAGCCAGCCGATGACGGGCAGCACCACGAGCAAGGTCAGGGTGAGCTGCCAGTTCATCCACAGCAGGTAGCCCAGCAGCGCGATGACGGTGAGCCCCTCGCGGAACAGCGTCTTCACCGCGTCGGTCGCGGCACCGGTGACCATGGTGACGTTGTAGGTGAGCTTGGAGACCAGGTGGCCGGAGTTCTGCGCGTCGTAGAAGCGGTTGGGCAGCACCAGGAAGCTCTCGAAGAGCTGGGTGCGCAGGTCGTGCACCAGCCCGAGCGACACCTTGGAGATGGCGTAGTTGCCCAGGAAGGTCCCCACCCCTTGCCAGAGCGCGATCAGCATCACCATGACCGGGATCGCGTACACGATGTCGAGCGCATCGAGCCAGCCGATGCCGGTGGTGGCCGGGGCATCGGGCGTGGCCAGCCCATCGACGAAGAACTTGAACACCGCTGCCAGGCCCGCCTTGCCGCCGCCGGCGATGGCGAAGCCAAGGATGCTGAGCAGGAAGTAGCCGAGGTAGGGCTTGGTATAGCCAAGCAGGCGGGTGTAGATCGTGAGGCTGCTCGCAGGCGCGGATGCGGGCACCGCCTCGGGCGCGGGCGTGGGCTCGGTACTGGAAGGGGCTGGGCTCATGGCGGCCAATGATATGCCAAGCCGACGCGGTGCTCGTGGCGTCAGCGCGACAGGCCCTGCAACAGCCAGGCCACCGCACGCAGGCGCTGACCGTCGCGGCCGAAGCGGCGCCCACGCGGCAGATGGCGCAGCCAGGCCAGACGGCCCGCCGTGCGCAGGACCTGGGCGCGGATATCGGCATCTACCGCGGCGAGGGCAGCGCGCACCCTGGGGGCGGCGGCCTCGAGCAGTTCGCGCTGGTCGAGGATGAGCGCGGTCGAGTGCAGGTAGCACAGCCAGTCACGCGCCTGGCACTGGGCGAGCCCGAGCGCACGGCCGGGGTCGTCCTCGAAGTCGATGAAGGCGATGCGGCCGTTAGCGGCGCGCACCATGTTGCGGGCAAAGCCCTGGCTCAGGTAGCCGCCGCGGCGATGGAGGTCGGCCAGCGCGGCGAGGCCCTCGTCGAACAGGGCGAGGCAGGCGGATACGTCCATGGCGGTGGCCATTTCCTGTTGCAGGCTCAGACCCGGCTCGCCCGTGCTGCCCAGGTCCTTGAGCATCAGGCCGGTATCACTCCAGGCCAGCACCTCAGGCACGAACACGCCCTGCGCAGCCAGGGTCTGCAGGCGGCGCACCTCGGTATTGATGGCGTCGGCACCGCCAAAGTTGGGTACCGGGCTGAGCACCCCGAGACCGAGCGCGCGCGACAGCAAGCCCATCAGCATGTAGCGCCAGCGCGGGTTGCGCGGGCCCGCCTTCTTCACCCACACGCGCTCGCCGCCAAAGTCGTGGGCGCCAACGTTATGCACCTGGCGCGCCAGCGCCTCGGCCAGGAAGCGCTCGGCAGCGGTGTCCGCCGCCATCAGTGCGCTTCGTCCCAGTTGTCGCCCGCCCCCACCTCGACCAGCAACGGTACCTTGAGCTCGGCGACACCGCCCATCAGCTTCGGCAGTTCGGCGCGGATGGTGTCGAGCTCGGCCCTGGGCACTTCCAGCACCAGTTCGTCGTGCACCTGCAGCACCAGCCTGGACTTCAGCCCCGACGCGGCCAGCCAGGCGTCGGTGGCGATCATCGCCTTCTTGATCAGGTCGGCGGCCGTGCCCTGCATCGGCGCGTTGATCGCCGCACGCTCCGCACCGGCACGGCGGCCGGCCTGGCTGGCGCGGATGTCGGGCAGGTACAGCCGGCGGCCGAACACGGTCTCGACATAGCCTTGCTCGCGCGCCTCGGCGCGGGTGCGGTCCATGTAGGCCGCGACGCCGGGGTAGCGCGCGAAGTAGCGGTCGATCCAGCTCTGCGCAGCGGCACGCTCGATACCCAGGTTCTTGGCCAGGCCGTGCGCGCTCATGCCGTAGATGAGGCCGAAGTTGATCACCTTGGCGTAGCGGCGCTGCTCGCTGGTCACCTCGGCCGGCGCCACGCCGAAAACCTCGCCAGCGGTGGCGCGGTGCACGTCCTCGCCGTGGGCGAAAGCTTCGAGCAGGCGGGCGTCGTCCGACAGGTGGGCCATGATGCGCAGCTCGATCTGCGAGTAGTCGGCCGACACGATGAGGTGCTCACGCGGCGCGATGAAGGCAGCGCGGATGCGGCGGCCCTCCGGCGTGCGGATCGGGATGTTCTGCAGGTTGGGCTCGGAGCTCGACAGCCGGCCGGTGACGGCGGTGGCCTGCGAGAAGCTGGTGTGCACCCGACCGGTCTTCGGATTGACCATGCGCGGCAGCTTGTCTGCGTAGGTGCTCTTCAGCTTGGCCAGGCTACGGTGCTCGAGCAGCAGCTTGGGCAGGGGGTAATCCTCGGCGAGCTTCTCGAGTACTTCCTCGTCGGTGGAGGGCTGGCCGGTGGCGGTCTTCTTGACCACCGGCAGGCCGAGCTTGCCGAACAGGATCTCGCCGAGCTGCTTCGGCGAGCCGAGGTTGAAGGGCTGGCCGGCGAGATCGTGGGCTTCGCGCTCCAGATCGTGCAGGCGGCGGCCGAGTTCCTCGGAATGCTGGCTGAGCAGGAAGGGGTCGATCAGCACCCCGGTGCGCTCCATGCGCTGCAGCACGCCGAGCACCGGCATCTCGATGTCGCGGTAGAGGGCGTCGAGCGCCGCCGTCCCTTGCAGCTGCGGGTGCAGCTGCAGGTGCAGGCGCAGGGTGATGTCGGCATCTTCGGCGGCGTATTCGGTGGCGCGGTCGATGGCGACCTCGTCGAAGCCGATCTGCTTGGCGCCCTTGCCGCAGACCTCGGTGTAGGGAATGGTGGCCAGGCCGAGGTGGCGCTTGGCGAGCGAATCCATGTCGTGCGGCTTGTCGCTCTCCAGCACGTAGGATTCGAGCAGGGTGTCGTGGGCGATGCCGCGCAGCGCGATGCCGTGGTTGGCGAGCACGTGGGCGTCGTACTTGAGGTTCTGGCCGAGCTTGGCGTGCTGGTCAGACTCCAGCCAGGGACGGAGCTTGTCCAGCACCTCGTTCAAGGGCAGCTGCGCCGGCGCGTCCGATGCACGGTGCGCCAGCGGCAGGTAGGCCGCCTCGCCCGGCTCGACCGCGAAGGACATGCCGACCAACTGCGCCGCCATCGGGTCGAGGCTGGTGGTTTCGGTGTCGAATGCGGTGAGCGCGGCGGCGGAGATCTTCGCCAGCCAGGCATCGAAGCCCAGCCAGTCGAGGATGGTCACATAGCCGCTGCGGTGGGCGCCTGCAACGCCCCCCGTAGGAGCGGCGCCAGCCGCGAGCTGTTCTTCACCCTCTCCATCGCCGAAAAGGCTCGCGGCTGGCGCCGCTCCTACGGAAAACCCTTGCGGGTGCGAGGAGCGTGGGAGCGGCGCGAGCCGCGAGGGGTCGAAGGCGACATCGCCTGGGGCCTGCCCCCTGCTTCCCTGACCATCGAAGCGACGCGCCTCGGTCGCGGCCTTGGAGGCGGCGACGCTCGCTGCGCCGGCGTCCAGATCCTTGAGCCAGCCGCGGAACTCGAAGCGCTCGTACAGCGCGCGCAGCGCCACCTTGTCGTCCGCGCGCGCGGGCAGTTCATCGAGCGTCACCGGCAGCTCGACGTCGGTCGCCACCGTCACCAGCTTCTTGCCCAGCGGCAGGAAGTCCAGGTGTCGGCGCAGGTTCTCGCCCACCTTGCCGCCCACCTTGTCGGCGTTGGCGACCAGGTTGTCGAGGGTGCCGTACTCGGTCAGCCATTTCACCGCCGTCTTGGGGCCGCACTTCTCCACGCCCGGCACGTTGTCCACCGTGTCGCCGACCAGCGCGAGATAGTCGACGATGCGCTCGGGCGGCACGCCGAACTTGGCCTCCACGCCCGCGGAGTCAAGCACCTCCTCGCTCATCGTGTTGACCCACTGCACCCCGGGGCGCACGAGCTGGGTGAGGTCCTTGTCGCCGGTCGAGATCACCACCTCCCAGCCGCGCTCGAGCGCCTGGCGGGTAAGCGTGCCAATGACGTCGTCGGCCTCCACGCCTTCCACCGCCAGCAGCGGCCAGCCTTCGGCCTGCACCGCCTCGTGCAGCGGCACGATCTGCGCGCGCAGATCGTCGGGCATGGGCGGGCGGTGCGATTTGTACTCGGGATACCAGTCGTCGCGGAAGGTCTTGCCCTTGGCGTCGAACACGCAGGCGCGAAATTCTGCCTTGTAGTCGCTCTCCAGCCGCCTTAGCATCGACAACACCCCCCGGATCGCCCCCGTAGGCTCGCCCTGCGAATTGCGCAGGTCAGGCAAGGCATGGAAAGCGCGGTAGAGATAGCTGGAGCCATCGACGAGCAGCAGGGTGGGCATCTTCTGGAAAATCCTTGTCCTTGTTGGGGTCAGGTCTTGCATTTGCTTTTGCTCATCCGCGCTTCACCGGAACGAGCAAATGCAAGACCTGACCCCAGAGAGACACAACGAGAACAACAACATGACCGCGAAAGAAAAACTCCCCCGCAGCGCGCCCGACAGTACCGCGCCACGCTACAACGCGCGCGAGTCCTGGCGAATCTTTGGAATTATGGCAGAGTTCGTCGAGGCGACCGAACGCCTGGCCTCGATCCGGCCGGCGGTGTCGATCTTCGGCAGCGCGCGTACGCCGCCCGACCACCTGTACTACATGCTCACCGAAAAAATCGCCCGCCTGCTGTCGGATTCAGGCTTCGCGGTGATCTCGGGCGGCGGCCCGGGCATCATGGAAGCCGCCAACAAGGGCGCCTACTTCGGCAAGAGCCCCTCGGTGGGCCTCAACATCCAGCTACCGCTGGAGCAGAGCGCCAACCCCTACCAGGACATCTCGCAGACCTTCCAGCACTTCTTCGCGCGCAAGTTCATGTTCGTGAAGTTCGCCACTGCCTATGTCGTCATGCCGGGCGGTTTCGGCACGCTGGACGAACTCCTCGAGGCGATGACGCTGATCCAGACCAGGAAGAGCCGCAAGATCCCGATCATCCTGGTGCACGGTCCCTTCTGGCAGGGGCTGCTCGACTGGTTGCGCGACCGGCTCGTCAGCGAAGGCATGATCAACCGCGAAGACCTCGACCTGATCCAGGTCATCGACAAGCCCGAGGACGTCGTCGAGGCCATCTTCAAGCACTACGAGCGCCGCGGCTTCCAGCCCCTGCCCACCGAGCGCGAGATGATGCTCAACCTGTAATGGCGTCTGGGGCGGGCGAGCGTCTGGGGCTCCTGAGCATTTCTGGCTAGAATTGAGGCATCTTCAGGAGAACACCATGCGCCGCACCCTTTTGGCACTGCTGCTGGCCGTCAGCCTACCCGCCTTCGCCCAGCAACCCGCGGGCCTCGAGCCCATCCCCGAACCGCCGCCCATGCCCGCCGGCATGAGCGAGCTCGACGAACCCGAAGTCACCATCGTCCAGCGCGGCGAGGACACCGTGGCCGAGTACCGCATCCGTGGCAAGCTCTACATGGTCAAGGTAACCCCGCCGCACGGCGTGCCCTACTACCTGATCGACAAGGAAGGCAACGGGCAGATGGTGCGCGACGACGCTGCGCCCGGCCTTGCCGTGCCGATGTGGGTGATCAAGTCTTGGTGAGCGCCGCGATCGTGCCGCCGGCGAGTCGGCAGAAAACGCCGATTCGCCATGGAACACCGGGGACCACCCCGGACGTCCCGGCCGATCTCCCCGAGCGCCCTACCCGGGAAACCGGACAGGGGCAGCGCGTGCGAAGCTTTCCTGCGGTGCACACTGGCGCTGCGCGCGTACTCATTCTGGGCAGCATGCCGGGCGAAGCCTCGTTGGCCGCCGTGCAGTACTATGCGCACCCCCGCAACGCGTTCTGGCCGATCATGGGCGCATTGTTCGGTGCCGGCCCCGAGCTGCCGTATGTGCAACGCCTCGAACGCCTGTGCGCCGCCGGGGTAGCCCTGTGGGACGTCATCGGCGCGTGCCAGCGCGAGGGCAGCCTCGACAGCGCGATCGCGCGCGACAGCATCGTGGCCAACGACTTCACCGCGCTATTCTCGGCCTGCCCAGGCATCGGCCACGTTTTCTTCAATGGCAGTGCTGCAGAGGCCGCCTTCCGTCGTCATGTAAAACGACCGCCAACGGGCCAGCCCCTGCGCTTCACCCGCCTGCCATCGACCAGCCCGGCGCATGCCGCACGCGGCTTCGAGGCCAAGCTTGCCGCCTGGCAGGCCGTGCGCTCCGCCGCCTGTGCGGCCGACGCACTCGCCGGCTGAGCCCCGGCGCCCTCTGACCCCCTCCCACCGGAGCCCGCATGTCCGTCTTCACCCCCGTTCCCGAATCCGCGCTCGCCGACTGGCTCAAGGACTACGCCATCGGCCGCCTGGTGGAACTCAAGGGCATCTCGGCCGGCGTGCAGAACAGCAACTTCTTCGTCACCACCACGCTCGGCCGCTACGTCCTCACCCTGTTCGAAGGCATGTCGCGCGCCGAGCTGCCCTACTACCTGCATCTGATGGCCCATCTTGCGCGCCACGGCCTGCCGGTGCCGGGCCCGATCGCCAACCTGCACAACGAATACCTCGGCACCCTGCAGGAGCGCCCGGCCGCGCTGGTGGTGCGCCTGTCCGGCGCTTCGGAGATGGCGCCCGGCGTCGAGCACTGCGCCCGTGTCGGCGCCATGCTTGCCGGACTCCACCTCGCCGGCCAGTCCTACGGCCGCCGCCAGCCCAATCCACGCGGCCCCGAGTGGCGTCTGGCCACGGCGCAGGCGGTGCGCGACTTCCTGCCCACTGACGAGCGCGCCCTGCTCGACGCCGAGATCGCCTTCCAGTCCGCACAGGCGCTCGCCAACCTGCCCGCCGGCGCCATCCACGCCGACCTCTTCCGCGACAACGTGCTATGGGACACGGATGCCGACGGCAGCGTGCACATCGGCGGCGTCATCGATTTCTACTTCGCCGGTCACGACGCGCTGCTGTTCGACGTCGCGGTCACGGTCAACGACTGGTGCTCCCTGCCCGACGGCGGCCTCGACGGCACCCGCTGCACGGCCCTGCTCGCGGCCTACCATGCCGAGCGTCCGTTCACCGCGGCCGAGCGCGCTGCCTGGCCCGGCCAGTTGCGCGCAGCCGCACTGCGCTTCTGGCTGTCGCGCGCAGCCGACTTCCACCTACCACGCGCAGGCGAGATGGTGCTGGTGAAGGACCCCAACGAATACCGCGACATCCTGCGCCTGCGCATCGCGGACACCCCGCCACTGCCGCTATGACCGAAGCTCGCCGCCCCCACCCTGCACCGCCCGCACCTGGCGACGTCGCCCCCGGCCACGCCCTCAACTGGCTCAGCGAGGGCTGGCGCCTGTTCATGAAGGCGCCCGGCGTGTGGGCCATCCAGGCGCTGATCTTCTTCGTCATCCTCACCGCGCTCGGCCTGATGCCCTTCCTCGGCTGGGCTGCGGCGCCGATCGCACTGCCGGTGCTGGTAGGCGGCATGATCGCCGGAGCCCAGGCCCTGGACCGCGGCGAGTCGCTGCGCGTCGACCACCTGTTCGACGGTGTTCGCCACCATGCGGGCAACCTGCTGCTGGTCGGCGTCTTCCATCTGCTCGGCCTGCTGCTGGCCGCCTTGATCGCCGCCGCCATCGGCGGCAGTGCGGCGCTGACCGGCGCCGCAGTCGGTGCCCTGGCAGGCATGGGCATGGCCGGCAGCGGCATGATGCTCGGCGTGGTGGTGTTTACCGTGCTGTGGGCGCTGCTCATGATGGCGCTGTGGTTCGCCCCCGCCCTGGTGATGCTGCACGAGATGGCCCCACTCGACGCCATGCGCCTGTCTGCACGCGCCTGCATCCACAACCTGCTCGCCTTCCTCATCCTCGCCGCGCTGCTCTATGTCCTGCTTTGGGTGGCGATGCTCCCCGCCGGGCTCGGCATGCTGGTGCTGATCCCGGTGATTGCATGTGCGCTCTATGCCGCCTGGAAGGAAACCTTCGCACCACAGCTCCCGGCGTCCCTGCCGATCGCTGCCGATGGCCCCGAGTCTGCGGACCGAACGCCGGACGCCCCTCCTCCCCCCTGAACGCCCACGAAGAACATCAATGCAAGCAAACAGACTCCCCATGCAGCGCGGCTGGTTCTGGCTGCGCGAGGGCCTCGTCCTCTGGCGCCGCAATCCGGCGCTCATCACCTTCGCCACGTTCGGCTACCTGCTCTCGATCGTCGTGCTCAGCCTGGTCCCGCTGCTGGGCCAGCTCGCCGCCTCGCTGCTCATGCCGGCCCTGTCGGTCGGGGTGCTCAACGCCTGCCGCGCCATCGACAGCGGTCGCAAGGTTGGCCCGGACGTGCTGTTCTCCGGCTTCAAGACCAACCTGCAGTCCCTCATCGCGATCGGCGGCATCTACCTGGTCGCCACCCTGCTCGTACTCGTGCTGGTATCGCTGGTCGACGACGGCAGCCTGTTCGCACTCATGCGCGGCGAGGCGCCTGCCGAAGATGCCGGTGTCGGCTTCACGCTGCTCATCGCCCTCACCCTGTCCACACCGGTCGTCATGGCCTACTGGTTCGCGCCGGTACTGGCCGCCTGGTGGAAGGTGTCCCCAGCCAAGGCCTTGTTCTTCAGCTTTTACGCCTGCCTGCAGAACTGGCGCCCCTTCCTGGCCTACGCCATTGGCGTGGCGATTTTCGGCGCCATCCTTCCCGGCATCGTCATCGGTGTGCTCGGGCTGCTCTCGCCCGCGCTTGGCACGCTGGCCTCGCTGCCGATCCCGCTCGTGGTCATCCCGGTGATCTTCGCCACCTTCTACACCGCGACCCGTGACGTGTTCGGCCTGCCCGACGCGCCCCCCGTGATCGACCGCAGTCCGCAGGACGCCGACGATGCCGGCTGAGCCGCGTCCGCCGGCAACCGCCGGGCCGCTCGGCCTGCTCGGCGGCACCTTCGACCCGATCCACCTCGGCCACCTGCGCCTGGCCGAAGAGGCGCGCGAGGCCCTCGGGCTGGCCGCCGTGCGCCTGATCCCGGCCGGTCAGCCGCCCCACCGCGGCGAGCCACGCAGCAGTGCGGATCAGCGCCTGGCCATGGCCAGGCTGGCGAGCACCGGCAACCCGGCATTCGAAGTCGATGACAGCGAGGTACGCGCCGCAAGCAAGAGCTACACCGTGCTCACCCTCGAGCGCCTGCGCGCCGAACTCGGTCCCGCCCGCCCGCTGGTGCTCATTCTCGGCGCCGACGCCTTCGAAGGTTTGCCCGGCTGGCACCGCTGGCAGGCGCTCTTCGACCTCGCCCACATCGCCGTCGCCAATCGCCCCGGCTACGCGCCGCACGGCCGGCGCTGGCCTGCCACACTGTCGCCCGAGCTCGCCGCCGCGTGCGCGGGCC
>NZ_AMXB01000030.1:0-58186 GCF_000310125.2 Thauera sp. 27 | reverse complement strand
AGGCTCGTCTTCGCCTTCCGGCTCGTCGCGCAGTTCGCCCGCCGATGTCCACCCCCGGATGTACAGGCCGAAGCGTTCATCGGACTTGAGGGCCCTGGACAGCTCACCGACCGTAGCCTCGATGACGATGGGGTTCGAGGTGTCGCAGCTCAGAAAGTCCGGCTCGGTGAATGAGAACCATCGAGAGGAGAGGGTAGCCTCCACCGCGTCGAGCAGCGTGGACTTACCGCTGTCCCCTGCGCCGATCAAGCAACAGAAGGATGAGCCTGGCTTCCAGTCCAGAGCTGAGATACCTCGGAAATTCGAGATCTTGAGCAGCCTGATCTGCATGCGCTCCCTTTCAATGGCGCCGGATTGACTTGTTGTTATCCGGCTTGATAGTGGTATCTCAAATGTAAGACACTTGAATTGCGGAGAGCAAACATGGTCGCAGTCCGAACCCCCCGGTCGCGTGCAGGTTCGACGCTGAAGTGAAGCAGGCTCTTTCGATTATCGCGGACCGCGATGGCCGCAGCATGACCAACATTATAGAGTGGCTCATCCGCAAGCACTGTGAAAAGGAGGAGCTGGGATGTTGGCAGGGAAGCAAAGGGCGGACAACGTCCGATCAACCGCCCCGTTGAGCTTCGGGGCAACGTCGGCTCCGACTCGTGAAGCGGTCGCTCAGTCCAGGGCACGGTTCACGTCTCGGTGACCACAGTGAGTCCGTCACCGCGCGCACGATGAGCGGCGCCGAGTGACTGAGTTCGCTGCACTCCGGTCATTGGGGCGAAAAACCCGAACCGCCGTTGAGGGTCGACTGCCGTCTGGCGCGCAGCGCCGAAGCGGGCATGACGAAGAAGTAAGGCCGGCCGATGCTGGCCGTCCGGTCAGGTCGCTGATCGGTTTACCCCCATATAGGCGTTCATCATCGTTGTTGCATGTGTCACCGTGTCGGCTTTGCGCGCTTCGTGGACAGGTGGCGGCCGTTCTTGTTGGTGGTGCGCAGCTTGAGTGCAGCCACCAGCTCGCAGTAGCGCTCCAACTCGGCCTGTTGCAGCACGCGCGGCCCGCCTTGATCGGCGCGGTGCGCCGCCTTCGGTCGATTGAACTCGCGCAGCGCGCGCTAGAAGGAATCGGTGGAGACACCGTATAGCGTGGCCATCGCTGCGACCTGGGCAACTCGCTCCGGACTCTTGTGCGGCAGGCGGTCCAGCCGCTGGCGGAGCTGCAGGAGCGAGTCGTAGGGAATCTGCTTGCGCCCCATCGTGCGTGTCCTACAACCGCTGCGAATCTTTCGGGTCGCCACTGTCTAGCGTGTCGCGACGTGGCTGCTTGGCGAGGCCCGCTGGCCAGCCGATCCGGGCTAGCGTCTCGATCAAGGTGGTGCGCTTGACACCGAAGTTGCGGCACACGGCCGCTTTGGACATGCCGCCATCGAGCGCGGCGAGGATGGCGTCGAGCTTCTCGCCGGTGATCGCCGGCGGACGGCCGCCGCGACGGCCACGCCGTTTGGCGGCAGCGAGCCCGGCCATGACGCGCTCGCTCGTGAGTGCGCGCTCGTGAGTGCGCGCTCGTACTGCGCGAGCGCGCCGAACACCTGGAACAGGAACTCGCCCGAGGGCGTCGTAGTATCCAGGTTCTCGGTCAGCGAGCGGAACGCTACCCGCTTCTCCTTGAGCGCATTCACGATGGCGAGCAGGTGTGACAGCGAGCGACCGAGCCGGTCCAGCTTCCAGACCACCAGCACGTCGCCCGGCTGAAAGAATTCCAGCGCCTTGGTCCAGCCGGGCCGGTCATCTCTGGCGCCAGAAGCGCGGTCCTCGAACAGATGGCGCGCATCGACGCCGGCTGCCAGCAACGCATCGCGCTGCAGGTTGGTGGACTGGCGATCACTGTCGGTGGAGACGCGCATATAGCCGACGAGCATGTGCGGTCACCGTGCAAGGCACCGATGTCGCCATCACCTCGCGCCATGAGCAGGATTACATCTCGCTCACCGACATGTTGAAGAACTTCGATGGTGGCAGTGCGCTCATCGAGCAGTGGCTGAAGAACAAAGACACGGTGCTGTTCCTGGGGGTGTGGGAGCAGATCAACAACCGCGGCTTCAATTCCCTCGAATTCGAGGGAATTAGGAATGAGGCGGGGCGCAACAGCTTCTACCTGTCGGCCAAAAAGTGGATCAACGCGACCGGCGCCATCGGGCTGTACGCCAAAGCCGGGCGCTACGGCGGCACCTACGCACACCGCGACATCGCATTCGAATTCGGCTCCTGGCTCAGCCCCGAGTTCAAGCTGTACCTGATCAAGGAATTTCAGCGCCTCAAGGACGACGAGGCCCGCGCCACATCGCTGGAATGGAACTTCCAGCGCACGCTGGCCAAGGCCCACTACCGCATCCACACCGACGCCATCAAGGAGCGGCAGATACCGCCGCAACTGACCAAGGCCCAGACCGTCACCGTCTACGCCAGCGAAGCCGACCTGCTCAACGTCGCGTTGTTCGGCGTGACGGCCGCGCAGTGGCGGCAGGCCAATCCTGGTCAGCCAGGCAACATGCGCGACGGCGCGACGCTGGAGCAACTGGTCGTGCTCTCGAACCTTGAGAGCATCAACGCGGTTCCGATCCATCAGGGGCTATCGACCTCCGAGCGGCTGGCGCAGCTCAACGGCATCGCCATCACGCAGATGCGATCCTTGCTCAGTGCTCCAGCCGTCAAACGGTTGGGGCAGTCCCCTGAGTGACGGTCGGGGTCAATTGCAGAAAGCGTGAGCCGGCAGCGCTGGATTGCGAGCCCGCCGGATGGATTGCAAGCCGGGTTGCAAGGAATGTGAGGCCGGCGGCTTGGCCATTTGCAGATAATCTGAGCCGGGAACAGACCTGGATTGCGAGCCGGGTCCGCTACAATTGCAAGCCACTACAGCTACAGGTGCTTCGGATAAGGCTGGGTCGAACAACGCTTAAGAACCGGTGTTTTATGGGGGTAGCCGTCATATAGATGAGTGCTAACGTGACATGGTCCTCTCGCGGCGCCACAGGCACCCTTGAAGAAAAGGCGACGTGTGAAATCATGATCCAACGACTACCTCGATATGACATCTATGTTCAAACCACGCCTCACGACACTCGCACTGCTCGCAGCTACCTTGGCCGCCGGCGGTTGCGCAACCGTTCCCACTGGAACCTCAAACAAACCTGCCCGTGAGTCGATCACGTTCAATCAGTTGAAGCTCACGCAAGTCGATGACGTGCGCGTCCCAGGTATGGGGGCACTCCCCTTCGACGGAAGCCTGGAAGATGTGGCGGCACTGAGCGAGGTAACCAAGCTGCTTCGGCGCGAGATCACGGAGGCGATCCTTCGTGATGAGTTCGAGCTCGTAGGCGTACTGAATGCCTACTACGGTCAGTTCGCGTCGCTTCGACTCGCGCTCAACGTTGCCACGCAACAGGCCGTCGACGAGCTGGGGCGGACTGAAGGTGTATCGTTTACGCTCCAACCCGGCTCGGTAGTAGTCCTTCTTGCCAACAATCCGACCCAGCAAGGAAGCGCGCAATTCTCACTTGGTAACCCCTTCGAGTCCATCCTGACCAAAGGGTCATCGGTCGATGTGGCGGCGAAAGGTGTCGGAGCAGTCCTGGAGGCGATGCGGATCATCTCCGAGACAACGGGCAAGGGTTCCGAGGGGCAGGTCACCGGCCGTGCTGCCACAACCTTTGGCCTGGATGCGATTCCGGCTAACATTCCGTTTGCGCTCGAAAATGGGACGGTTTTGGTGCGGAGGGAAACGGCGAAGGGGATGACCTACGCATTCTATAATCCCACTGATCGAACCGCGGAGGTGCCGCTGAGAACCTTGGCGTATGTGCCCCCTCCCCCACCCTTCAGAGCGCCACGACAGGCAGCCGGCCCGATCCTCTATAACCTCGGTGACTCGCTGACGAGCGATATGAGGAGGCGAATCAGTATTGGAGCGGAGCCTCATTTCACGCACTACTTACGGACAACTTTCTATCCGGGTGGTCCGATGCTCGACAGCATGGGACGAATTACGACCGATAGACAAGCCCACGCTCAAGCGGAGCGTGAAGCGGCACGACTCAATTCACCGTTCCGTCTCGCAGCCGAACTGTCATCGAAAACCGCTCACTTCGCATACAACAAGGGTTGCGCAGAACCATACGCAGAATTCGACAAATGGCTTACAGGCGGAAGGAATGGGCCTGCACCTTCTCGCCCGACAGCCCTCATGTACCCAGCGCAGAAATACTTCGGTAATTACTCCGCGTTTGTAAAGGTTGATTGCACCGAGAGAAAGACCGACCGAATCTTCTACACGCAGAGCTTTTATGTCGGTGAGGAAGGTGTCGTACAATCTGCGCAATCCCTCGCTGCAGACGCACGAATTGCGAAGAAGCTCAAAGAGTTTGATAGCGACAGCGAAGCTGTAGCGGACATGATGACCATTCTACCTGTTGCAGGCACTGCGGTATCTGGACTCCGGTGTGCTGCTTCCAGCAAGGGCGTCACTGAGGGGGTCGTTGCTGCACTCAGACCAAAACTCGCGGCCGCCCGGCCTTATGTGGCCCATCTCTATGACCTTGCCAAGACAGATTCCGATGAACTGTTCGGAGAAACGACAGGGCGAGTGTTGGATTGCGCAGCGGCAATCCCTGCAGTGGGGTCAGGGGTTAAGCTGCTGAGTAAATACCGCGGTGAGAATCTAGCCACCGTGCTCAATAATCGTAAAGCACGAGAGGCCCTCGAAAGTCATGTTGCAGCCAATCTCAATACGGTTGCTCGTGCCGCTGATTATTTCAGCACGCCCATAACGACACCTGGTCACGTCAATCACATTATCACCGCCAGTAATGGTCTGACAGGCAATTCGAAATCGGCTGTGGTGGCTGGCCTTGCAATCTATGGCGTGATGCAGAAAGCGGACAACGTGGCAGACTTCAAGAGCGGACTTGAGAACGCACCATGGAGGCGTAGGGAATGATTTCAGATCGACGCCGTCGCTGAGATATTCTGTGTTTTCAATAATTGAGGCAATAACCCTTCGGGTCAGAGAGTGCGGCGATGCCATGCGCAACATCATGGCATCGCAGTACAACCCATTTTTTAGCCCAATGGTGATGGGGGATGAAGCTAAGGGCTATGAAAGAGAGTTTTCCGCCGCGGAGTTAGCAGAGTTTCGGAAAAACAATCATCAGTATGATCCGAAGTTAATCGATATTTCGAAACATCTCTTTGATGATCGTCTCCCACTCTGCGGTTACTACCTGGCAATCTATTTGATTGCTTCTTCATACATTTATATCGAGCCCTGGGCCGAGATCAGACGGAGCCTTTGGAGTGTACACGGAGGCATGTTCGAGTATCCGGTTATTGCGATGATTATTGGTTACAGGCTCGCCCACAATGCCTTGCTCGCGTTTTTATACCTCACGGAGGTGACTACGAATAAATGGAGGCTGCTCTACCTGCTTCCCTTGGGTGTAGTCAAGTCTTTGCCATTCGCTTTCTTTCCGACAACAATTGTCTATTTTGTCTTGTATGCGAACTCCACTCTCACTGGGGTAAAGAACCGGCTATTTGACTCGTTCTTTGCCGCGAGTGGATTTGCTGTGCTTATTAAAATCGCTGCCTTCTCGCCGGGTCGGTTCTCCGGCAATCTGTTGCGGGTCAGTCAGTTGGTGAAAGGTCGTACAGTGTCGGCGTTCTCAGTCGTAACGGTGCCATATGCTACCTTCGTCATATCAGTCAGTTTCTTTTTCCTCTTTGCGTTTCTCCTTCAGATCTTACTCATCTTTATCGAAGCTGCGTTTGACTACTTTGCGTGGTCGATGCCTTATCGTGGGTTCAATCTCTTTGGATACGGCATGGCGTTCGCTCTAATGATGTATGGTATTGCGGAGTACAATGCTACTTTACGTTTGAATCATGTCTTGATCGATTATGACGTGATTCGTCAGGCCCGAGAGAAAGGCGCTTTCATTCAGGACAAGCTTGAGATCGAGGCCTTGTCTAGACTCAACTACACTGAAGATGACGTGACAAGGCTGAGCGAGTTGCCGACGATTCTCGGGCCCCGTCTTGGTTTGGAGGACCCTTTCTGCTTTGTTGGCCCGCACCTGCCAGTTGATCCCAGAGAGCGTGCAGATTTCTACTGGCAGGACTTGTACAGCCACAGACTAGAAGATCCGAATCGACTCCTACCCGAGCGAGAGGCCTTGGCGCGAAAGGGGATCGCGTGAGGTAGTTGAGGCCATGAATATACGGCATGTCGTCCGGATGAACTGATGACAGCCATCAACGACAACGGCGGCCACAGAGGCCGCCGCTTCTCTCGGACTACCTAGCCGTCAGGCAGCTTGCTTTTGAAGGAGCTTACGGAGGCCTTCGAGTCCGGCGTCCGTATCCTCCCGGGTGGTATCGATACTGACGAATCCATCGCCCGCGTCGTCACCGGTAGGGCTACTACCTTCTCCGGGCGTGCCGGTGCGGAAGTCATCACCGAGGTAATCCTCGTATTCCACGAGGTCTTCGAGGGTCTCTTCGAAGGGGCCGTTATCGAGCCCATTCTTGATCTGGGCCTCGAACTTCTCCTGGTTAAGGCCTGCTTCCTTCATCATTTCGGCCGTAGCCTTAGCGAGCGCAGCCGCTTCCAGTAAGGGCACGGCGGGTACCAGGTCAGCATAGTAGAAAATCGATTGATACGACTGCGTGGTGCTCTTCTGGCGCAGCTTGAGCGTGAGAGGGACGCCGATCAGCTTGCCATCCAGCAGACTATGCAGCGCTTGAAGCTTGCTGTGCAGGGTGCGAGCTGTGTTGAACCCAGAGCTTCGCAGGATGAAAGAGGACAGCGGGTCCGAGGATGCCTTTGCCTCGTCAGTCAACTCCACATTGATCTGGACGTTGAGACGTGTCATCAGCTTGCAGCGCGCCGTACGCGCGAACTCGCAGTGATCGGGACCTGCGCAATCGACTGACTCGACTTTCCCGCCGCACATGCGACGTGCCTTTTCGCCGTCCCCGGCGCAGAGCATGCGCCCCATGTCATCGAAGGCCTCGAATCGTTCTCTCAGCGACAGATCGGGGTCGTTGAACATAAGGCAGACGGGGATTTCAGTGATCTTGTCCTTCTCCTGTTTTGTTTCCTTGGCGATGGCATCCGTGATCGGATGCGGAACCCACTTCCCATCGCGTTTGTGCTGGGCAGTGATGACGAAATGATTCAAGCGCGAAGGAAGGTTTTTACCATTGCAATCGACCTTCTCGCCGATGCTGATCCGACCGATAGTCGGAATGGTGTAGGTGAAATTCTTGATCATGATGGACTCCAGTGGTTTGGCCGGCGTGAAAGATCCGGCCCTCTATGAACTAAGGTACCGCACCTTGTCCTGTGTGCAAGAGCCCAAAAAAAGCCGCACTTTAAGTGCGGTTGTGCGGCCGTATTGTACTGAGAAGCTAGTGGGGCATACCGTTCAGCAGACCCATTAGTCCTACTCGGTCATTAGTGTTCCTCATAGCCTCACGGTCCGTAATCTTCCCATCTCTAACGAGATTGACGAGCACATTGTTCAGCGATTGGCTCATCTTGTCTCTGGACTCATGCATGAAATCGCGCAGCATCGAGTGCTTTTCGGGCTTCTCCAAGCACTCCGTAACGGCTTTGTCCTGATTCAGCAGGATCTCGGGTGCCAGCACGCGTCGCTTGCCATCAGCCGAGGGAATGAGTGTTTGAGAGATCACGCAAAGCAGTGAGTCCGCGAGCATTCTGCTCCGATGGGCCGTCTCGTCAGGGAACCAGCTCAGCATTTTATTGATTGCTCCTAGGACGGAATTGGTATGCAGCGATGCAAGCACCAGGTGGCCCGATTCGGCGGCCGCGAACACGGTGTCAGCAGTTTCATGATCGCGGATCTCTCCGACCATGATCACATCAGGTTTCTGCCGTAAGGAGTCCCGCAAGCCTTGAGCAAACGATGGGGTATCAATTCCGACCTCCTTGGATGAGATTATCGATCTGTTCCGTTCATGAACAAACTCGATCGGGTCTTCAATCGTGATGATATGAGCGCTACGGTTCCTGTTCACATTGTCAAGCAACGAAGCCATCGTCATGGTTTTCCCAGCACCTGTATGGCCGGTCACAAGTATCAATCCGCGTTGGTGAGACACTTGCGTTCTCAGATACATCGGTAGGCCTGTAGCCTCCAAGGGCAATGGCTGTAGTGGCTGCCGACGAACACTGATTACTAACGACCTGCCACCCCCTGCCTTGAAAGCGTTCAGACGTAGGCGACATGAGTAAAGATCAATCGCACGACTGATGGCGTGCTGCTCGATGTTGGTTTTCCATTCAGGATCTGTGATCTGTAGAAAGTCCGTGATATCTGAATGCGTGAGCAACGGACTATCATCGATTTCCTCCCAGCCATACGGCATCCTCACCTTAATCGGGCGATCTAGCTCTATGTGGACATCAGAGAAATTAAGCTCACTATTGGCCAGCTTAAGCAGGACCTCAGTAACCGCGGTTGATTCGGCTCCGGACAACTGCGTTGAATGGGTCATGGATCGGCCCTCTTCCTAGTTGATAGTTTAGTCAGCACGTCGATAACAGGTTTCTCTGCTTGCTCGAGTGGAGACGTGAATAATAGGTCTTTGTCAATCGCCATCATCTGGCCGTCACTATGTACGCGTTTGTTTCTCAAATCTTGGATGTTCTTTATTACGTCATAAATACGTTTGGCCGCGACTCTTTGATAGCATTCATCGCTTGATTGCAAAGCATGGTGGAGAGTATCCACCAGAGTCAGATGATCCTCGAGAGTCATGATGATCCATCTCCTAGAGTCGCGATCTGGTATTGCACCTGACTTCATACCCCAGAGCATGATGGTAATATCTGTGCCGATCTTTGTTATTGCGGCGAGTTCTTTTGTCAGATCGGTAAGAAAGCGGGTCACTGCTTAACTATCACTTGATAGACGGGGACATTCGCAGGTATGCCCGTGGGGACGATAATTCCTGTTCGTCCATGTTGGAACGAAATGATTTCACGATCATTCGCCGTGATGCCTGCTCGATATGAGCCATGTGTGCGCTTTGCGAGTTCGGCGCTGAGGCCCGGTCCCTTGTATGGGGTGGCTGAGAACACTGTCACCATTCCGTCGATGACCTTGTTATCCCATCTAGGATTTCGCTGGAACCATGCTGGGAAATTGAGTGAGGTATCTGGAACACGATTACCGGTACCCGGGGCGGTATAGCGGACGGGCTGAAGCGCTACAAACCGAGCTACAGAGTCCGCATATACGATGAGGTTATCGGCTAGGATGTTCGCTGTGCCCTCAACTGGAGGCAATGGCTCATTTCTCGCAAAGTACAGTGTTGAGACCGATCCAATGATCGCCAACGCAGAAACCAGGAAAACGAAGGGGTACATTAGCGTTGATCCATCATCGCAGCAGATTGGATTAGCCTTGCCTGCTGGAGTCGTATCTCAGAAGCCAGCCGCTCCAGCTTTCCATCTCTGATCATTGATGTCGCAGACGGAGCATCTGAGAGCATGAGTAGATCCGCCTCAAGCCTCCTTGGGTCTCCTACAAGACGCTGATGCATTACCCCAACGAGACCATCAGCAAGTAAGCTCTGTGCGCTGCTGGTGTCGAAGTGCTCAGCCGACATCGCGAGCATTCTACGCAGCGCCGTTTGGATGTCTTCGGCGTGTAAAGTCGATATGACCAGATGACCGTTCACGCCTGCACGAAGTGCTTCCACCGCGGTGTCGCCATCACGGATTTCACCGAGATAGATGATCTTTGCCCCCCAGCGCACGAGGCTTCGACACGACTCAGCAAAACCCCCCCGCTCTCTGCTGGCATGTGTTTGGAAGCACACGCCCAGGCCATACTCCCCTTCCAACGGAAGCTCGACCGGATCCTCGGCTGTAACCGCCACCCCACCGTACCTGGCCAAACGACCAGCAATAATTGCTCCCGCAGTGGTTGTCTTACCTGAATTCATTGTCCCAGCAATCAATAGCAGTCCGCGTAAGTTCTGCTGCATCAGCGGTTGCGTGTATACGGACGGAACCCCAAGCTCTTGCATACTACGGATGGTACTCACCATCTTACGGAGTACGAAGACGAGCCCACCCATCGACTGCATGATTGCAACTCGATAGCTTACGCCGTCGTACTCAAGTTTAAAGTCAGAGTCTCTGATAGCGGAATAAGAGTCGACGCAACGCTGGTAGAGCGCCTTGAGGTCGTTATCCAGCGCCGGTGAAGCTAATACCGGATCAGCGGGCGCTCTCGGTACGGCGGAAAAACGATTGCCCAGGCTGGGGTGGCCAAGATACAAATCAGCAAACGTCATTTCCCTGACGCAAGTCGCCTCAATCGTCTGAGTAATCATTGTCTGGTATCACTGGTTCTCGAACTGTCACCACGGCCTTCGGATCACGTACCCATGGTCAGCCGCGTCGGTATCGTCTAGAGCCAGCTCGTGCCCTTGTCAGTTTAAGAGTTGAACTAAGTTGCTGATCTACGTCTGGCGGATAGAAGAGAGCTAACCTACACTTTGTTGCCCAGGATGTACCTAAAGTGGAGGCAAAGAGGAGGTGCCTTTTTCCTCTTAGCCTCCTTCTTGCATTAGGTGCTGCGGAACCGGAGGATGTTGGTTGCAGTGCATGCAGTTGTTGCGGCACTAACAGTCACAGGAACTGTGACTGCAGTAGCCCCGGTGGTGCCCGCTGTGATTGAGTTCCAGCCTTGAGTCCCGAGCCCTGTCAGAACTTCGATGCAGATGTTTTGAGGAATCGACTGGTACTCGATCTGGAAAGTTGTGCTATTCCCTGAGACCACAACTCCTCCATTCCATGAATTGGTGATAGTCCATGGCGATGCTGTAATGTGGTTCAGGGTCGAAGGAACTTGTCCCGACTTGATAAGCTGCTCATTCATGCTTGCTGTTCCGTACCCGGCAGTTTGCCCCATGTACAGCTTCTTCACCGCCAGTTGAAGAGCAGAAATCTCCTGGATAGCGCGATTGGAGTTCGCGGAACTGAATGCACCGGACAGCAGCATGACCGCGCCGATGATCACGATTGCAGCTACTCCAAGGTAGGAAATGATCTCGATCAACGACGCCCCGCGCTGCCGTTGGTGGATGATGTGAGAGGTATTGGTGTTTTTGCTCATTGTTTTCTCCTGAAAAGGAATTGGTTATGTACTGCGGCTTGGGTATGTACGGTGTTGAATTAAGGTTTACATATTTCTGCTAAGAGATGCAATTTCCTGTTGAATGGCGAAGAAACCTGCAACGATCCACATTAAAACCACGGCCATGAACGCTATGGCTATGCCGTTGAGCACTTTCATCTGCGCTTGAATCGTTTTTAGCCCCATTCTCATCCATTGCTTCCCGACCCTATCAAGGGCGTCACCAAAGTCACCTGAATACTTAGAGTAGATTCCTAAGTCTGCGACGATTTCTTTCGATGGAAAGTCAAAACCTGCGTTTTTCATCGCATCACCAGCGTTCATGCCGCCGTGGATACCGTAGAGATATGCCTGAATACGCTCATTAAGGTAAGGGGTCCCTGTCCCCTTGATTGAAACGAGGGCGTCGTTGATGCGCATGCCACCATTCAGAAGAGCTGACAAAGCAAAAAGAAAACCTGAGCCAACGACAAGCCGATAAAGCGACCATGGTGGGATCCTGTCGAGTTTTATTCGAATGGAGCCAGTAAAAATTGGCATGGTCACGGTTATCGAGGTTGCAAGGGCAACGATCGCCACGATCGAGATCAACCCGTACTCGATTGTGAGTGTTGAAAGAGTATGCAATGATTTTGCGAGCGGTCCCCACTTACTTACATCCAGGATTCGAGTGAATTCCGGGATGACTTTGATTCCAAAGAGAAGCAGGTAACCAACAGTTGCCGTGATCAGTATGGCTGGGTAAAAGAGCCCCCCTATTACAGCAGACTGCACTTGGCGATTTGTTTCAACGATTTCGATCACCGACTCGAGAGCACGAGGCAGGTTGCCTGACTGCTCCCCTGACATGATCACCATTCGCTCCATGGTCGGCACCCAACCGTTGATTGCGTCAGCAAAACGGCCGCCATTAAGGATGATGTTTCGCCACTCAGCGTAGATCATCGCAAGTGTGTCCTTGGGCTTATTGCCGCCGTCAGAAGCACGATCGTAGAGTTCAGTCAGAATCTGATCGATACCGATCTTGTTCTGTAACATGACCGCCATCATCTGCCACGTACGCAGACGTTGGGATGCTGTAAATGCCAGCTTGGCAAGGCGAAGTTCGAGTTCAGAACTTGTCACCAACAACCTCCCCAACCGTGACCATGTTGTCGTAGAGCAGTTCTGCCATGTGGAGTGAGCCGACAACTCGCTCGGCCATCATCGGATCTACTTCTCCGGACTTGACCTTCTCAATAGCGTGGTGAACGATCGACTGCCCCTGCTGCTCTTGAAGCCAGTGCTTTCGAGCCAGAACGCGTTCCCCGCGCCGCAGGTATTCGCACAGCATTGGGTCCGGGATCACGATCTCAGCGCATACGGTTCGACCGATTGAACCACGGTGATTGCATTGCTCGCAGCCGTCACCAGTGATAAACACGTCGATCCAATCTGAACCCAAAGCTCGTTGGATGCGCTCCAGCGTACGTGAGGGCATCTTGTTCAGGTGGTCACGAAGAGGTTGCTTGCAGTTCGGGCATAGCTTCTTCACCAGGCGCTGACTAATCAGTCCTGTCAATACAGTGTGATCAAGCAGCATATCGGGTTCGATGCCGATGTTGATCATGCGATCAGCGATACCAAGTGCGCTGTTTGCATGCAGCGTTGTCCATACTTGGTGACCTGTCGTTGCAGCCCTTAATGCCAGCTCAGCTGAAGGCTTGTCTCGAAGCTCGCCGATCATGATGGTGTCCGGATCTAGCCGCATTGCTGCGTTGATTGCAGCGATGAACATCTCCTCGCGTTCCCGCTGGCTTGTTGCATTACCAACTGGTGTTTGAACTGCGCCGATGATCGGGTACTCAGGGGGGTCCTCAACTGTTAGTACATGCTTTCGGCCTTGCGTCTCAGAGATGTAGGCGCGAAGCAACCGTTGAAGGGTCGTCGACTTCCCCGATCCCGTTGGACCGCTGATGATGTTCAGCCCAATCGGTTGCTCCTGCATGTGCTCGAACAGGAACTTATGAGCCGTGGAAAAGCCAAGATCACAAGGATCATGAGAATCGAGTGCGTCGTTGTAGAGCAGACGCAACACCATCACGGTCGCCTCTGCAGTCGGGCTTGCAGCGATACGGATACCATTCAGCCCAGGGGGCAACTTGGACGTGTCACCGATCCGAGCGTCCAGGCGGATGTTTTCCTTGAAGGTTTCCTCGGAGACGTCAGCCATGGCTTGGTAGTAGTAACGGACGAGCTTCTTCCCGTACTCGTGATCACGCTCGTGTGCCTTCTCGAGCTCGCCATGAATTCGATACAAGATGTCGGTACCAGACCGGTCGATTCGGATGTGGATGTCTGAGGCTGAAGATGCAGCTGCTTCGGAGATGATCTTCATCCCGGCTACTTGCATCTGGGTCTTGCTGTGTTGACCTTGATCGTCTGTTATGGCCACACCCGCGGCCTGGTAGACGTTGGCGATTGAGCGCAAGGTGGTGCTAACAATCCGGTACTCAACCCCTTTGCGCCTCAGCAGCGTGACGTAGGACATCACGTGCGCGTTGGTCTCTTGACCGCGGGCGATCAAGAGGCGTCCGTCGGACAAGAAGCATAGGAGCCTAGCCGCTTCATGGTTGGCATGAAGTTCGCCCTCGGCAGAACAAATTGTTGTTCGCTTGAAATCGACGACGATGTTCTCTTCGAATGGGGCATCCTCGAAGAAGGCCTTTTTCTGTACATCTCGTGCTGATGCAGATCGCACAGATTGTTGTCCTAACACGGCGCCTCTGGCGCTCACTGTAGCGGCCGCTGCCCCTACTCCTGCCACGGTGACTTGCTGACCACTAGGCTGAACCGCATTTCGCAGGTTACGGAAGAAGCTCATCATCACCCCCGGTTAATCAGTTGGGCATCGGGGCCATACCCATTGGTAGGCTCTGAGTCATCTGAGATGTGGCACTCGTTGGGGTTGAACGGTTTAGGAATTCGAGCGGTACTGCGCGACCGCTGCGATTGATCGTTACCCGGTTTGTACCGATCTCCGCAACGATGCTCCCGTCGGGGAGGCGATCACCTGTGCGCGCCTCGACAGCATTACCCGAGGGCATGACGAGCATTGCCCAGCGGTCAGCTCCGAATCCCTCCACCCACTTGACCGTGACTTCGGTGCGCTTCTCGTCGGGGGCATCACGACGGTTCTGACCGCTGGCTTCAAGCAGGGCTTGGCGCAGCTTCTCTCGCTCGAGCTTGGCCTTCAGGATGTCCACTTCGCCGTTGATCCTTGTCAGATCCATTCCGTCGGGATCGCTTGCAATGCTCAACTGCGGCAATAGCACGCAGCAAACCGCTGCGATCATTACGGTCTTATTTCGCATAGATCTTTCCTTCGTAAGTCCACTTTCCTGATTGGTAGGTCGCCTTCGTGACTCGAACCCCATTGAAGTCCAGGACGCTTCGCATGGCATTGGGTGCGAGGCCGATCGGGCCTACAGCGAACGTGTATTCGCGCCATTCGGCCGGAGTCATCTTTGTGACCTTAGCTTCCTCGGCACTCATGGGTGGGGCCGGTGGGGACTCTGGATTCCCAACGGCGTACGGAACCTTGAGGCCCTGTAGCAGGCTCACAAACCCTCGCTGAACGTCGCCAATGGTGGGCAACTCATCTTCCCTGTAGGTCAGGTTCTCCAGCGGCTTGCGCAGTACCGCCTGTGTTGCATCCGGGTTGAGGTCTGCGCTCGGCATAGCAGCCAGTAGATTGTCAGCACGCGCCCCATTTGCTCTGTAGAGTGCTTCGGAGGCCACGCCGTCGCAGATGAACGTCTCGAGGTACCACCCACCGGGAGCTGGAAATGTGATGTGGCTTTGGCAAAGGCTCAGGAAGCTGCCGGTTACCGCAACCGTGTGCCAGCCCTTGGGGTAATCACGCTCGACCTGAGCTGCAGCACCGTCCTGAAGTGCAAGCAGCTCCTGTCGCTGTGCTTCAATGGCGGCCAGTTGGTCAGCTTCAACCTTCTTCATGTACCAGAAGGCTCCACCGATCGAGACGATTGAAAGAGCGAGGCCTGAGACAATGATCTGCTGGCGAGTGAAGCCTGACTTGAGCGCTTGAAGTTGGTACTGGGCTGGACTATTAAGCTTCCCCCCCTTGAGCGCGAGAAGCGTTTCAAGCTCGATGGCGAGAAAGTTGTGGTAACCCGCCTGTCCAACTTCAGGGCTACCCATGATGGCCGCCCAACTACCGATCCCGTAATGGTGTTCAAGTTGCTCGATAGCTTCGACGTACGAGCCAATAAAGTCCCCGTTGGGAAGGATAGAACCATCACGTACGGCAATGAACGCGTATTGATCGTTGCCACAGGAGAAGACTCCCAGCCAGTCGTTGATAGACTGGCTCCGACCAGGTGATGATGGAAATAGGTTTGGTGACTCCGCAACGGAGTTTGCAACAGCGGCTGCAAGTGATAGCTGTCTGGCAGCCGCGCCGTCGGAGGTAAGTGCAGTGCCAACTTGGGATGTACCAACTCCGTGACGGATCACGTAGAGATCGCAGCTGAACTTGGATGTATAAGCGATGGCTTCTTTCTTTAGTTCGCGTGGGCGAGATAGAGCAACCCACGTGAGCCCGCCAACAAAGGTGTGCCTGCCAATCTGGACGGTTTTGTGCGCCATGGTTATGCCATCAGTTGACGATGACCGGGGTTACCAGCACGACGACCGATTCCTTGTTGCGTTGCGCATTCATGCCGCCGCCAAGGAGCGGAAAGCGCGCACTACCAACGCCGCTGTATCGCAGATTTCCGTTCGTTTGCTCAAAGCCGGATAGCACTAGGGTTTCGCCCGAGCGCATCTTGATGCGCTGTAGGAAGTTCTTTGTGTCCACCTCAGGAGCCTCAATACTCGATTCACCGCTTGTGATCTTCCGGATCTCGCGCAAAGCGGATACGTCAGCACTGAACTGAAGTATGAGCGCTCCATCTTCCATGATCGAAGGCAGCACCTGCATCGAGAAGCCGCTGCTTACCGTTCCAGGTCTGATCGCCGTCGATGATCCAACATCAGGGGTATTGGTCGTTGTGGTTTCGGCCAGGTAGGTGACTTGCTTGGCAGTCTGTATAGGAGCGGGTTGATTGTTGAGAGCAACCACAGAGGCCGTCGTCTCGAGATGTACTTGTCCTTGTTCCGTGAGGGCGTTGATCACCGCCTGAGAGCCGTTCCACTTCGAGCTCGGACGAATGATGCCGAGCGTCAGTGAGCTAGCTCCGGGAGCTGCGTTGACTAGGTTGCTCAGTCCGTACCGACTCTTCAGATTGTCATAGACCAGATCCCAGGAGATCGAATAGTCATCAGAGTCGTTCTTGGTGACTGAGAGCACCTGAACGGTAATCATCACTTGTTTCGATAGCGACTCGTTCTGCTGGTCGATGAAGCTGCTGACAGCCTTGATAACTGTCGGCGTGTCAGTGACGGTGATGGTCCCAGTTGCTACAGAAACGACTACCTTGCCTGTCGGGGATAGCATCGCTTCAATTGATTTACCAAGGCCGTCCCAAACCGACAATTCTGACGACACGCTCGTCGAGATGCTGTTGTTACCTTGCTGCATGGATGAGCTTTCACCACCAGCGCTGCTCGAGCCTGAGGAGTTGCTCGATCCAGAGGTCGTCGCAACGCTCGCATCGAGTTTTGATGTGCCGGGTACTGCACGAACTTGAAAGGTCTTGGTTTCGTTCAGGAAGAACTGGATTTCGCCGCTCTTGTAGCGCCAGAAAACTCCATATCGTGCAGCAACCATGTCGAGTAGCGCCTTGAGGGTGCCACCTGAAAAGTTGATGTCCATCTTGGCACTGTGATTTGCAGCACCGACGGCTGGCAGGGTCGCGCTCGTAGTTGATGCACCTGGAATCGGTGGAAGTCCAGTGCCACCAGGTGCCGACTGTGCGCTCACCCCGGTGCTATGCGTGGTCGTGCTCATGTACAGCTCGGGGGCAATCGCGACCGGGATGCGTGTGCGCAGCGTGATCCGCTCCGCGAACTCGCGAAGATCGGCGACGCTGTTATTGAAAGATGCCTCTTCGTTGAAGATCGCCGGGAGCACCTCCTGCTTCTCGAGCTTGATAGCAGCGCTGCCGATATAGACAGTGTCTTTGAAGACGACAGGTTGCGTGTCCTGACGAGATGCGGTCACAACGCCTACTTGGCGTCCCAACCTATCGGCATTTGCACCTACGCGCTCGACATCGGCCTCGATCCTGTTGGGAGTGGTGACGCAGCCGGCGAGCGTAAGTGGAACAGCGGCGGCAAGAATAGCCTTGCGTGAGATGGTCATTGGTTACTCCACGCCTTTATTGACGATGCGTACAACGTGGTTGCCGCGGTGAAAGATCGCTTTCGGGGGGTGCTCGACCGTCTCCATCGACCGCATCACAATCTCGATGGCCCCTTCGAAGCTTTGCTCAAGGGATGCAGAGGCGGCGATTGGGTAGTCGTAGCTGAGATCCCAAATCAACTGCCAGCCGGCTGCGCTTGCCCAGCGCTCAAGAGCCGTTCGCACGGTCTTGTCTTCAAAGCGTAGATCCCAGACAACCGAGGCTGCACTGACACCAGACTCGATCGAGCCTGTCTCGCTCACGACCCCGGTCTGTGCAGAATCGGCTAAACCCCCCGTGAGGGTAAGAGTCACGATCCTCGAAGCCGTGTCGATTTCTCCGCTAAGCGTAGGCACTTGTGCTGCGATCTCGCGTAGCACTGCTGTCCAGTCCTTGCCGCCTTTCCATGAAACCGCGGTATTGGCAACACGATCGATGCCAACAGACCGTAGTTGATAGGTGCGGGGCACTATCTGGGTCAGAGCTTGATGGAGAGGGACGCCGTCAGCGAATCCATAAAGGATCTCGGCGTGTCCACTTCCAATCACCCGAACCTGCATGTTTACGGAGAACGGATTGGCACTTGACTCATCAACGAAGCCTGCATGCGCGACCGTAGAAAGTGCAATGACGAATGCGGAGACAATCAGCTTTGTATTCACGGCTTCCTCAAGACTGGATATCAGTATCTCAGCACGATCTCTTTGTCGCGCAAGACAATGGTTGCGTTGCCCTTGATCTGATCGCCGAGGCGCGCTAGTGCCTGAAGATAAGGGACTGATGCGAATTGAACGGAAATTGACTGAGCCCTCCCCTCTCCCTCAATGACAAGGGCACGGTTCATCTGTTGTGCCACTTCGGTCATGAGTTCAGTGAGGTCAGACTCGCTGGCAATAACGGTCAGTCGATCGTTGCTGTAGCTAACGATCGTGGCGCTCTTGATGCAGGGGATAGCCTTAGAAACCTCGAACTCGATCTCGTACATGCCCGGAATTGTGCTATGACCATCTCGAGAGAGCATTCCTTGCGTGATACCGGCCTGGACAAGCGCATTGCCAATCGCAATGCCCCGTGCCGTACGGACCTTTGCGTTATCCTCAGCTGCGGTCAGGACTCGAACTTTTTGAAGACCCTGTCGGAGCGCCTCAGCCTCGAGCTTCTGCTTCCCAATTACATTCAGTGACGTACTTCCAGAGCCAAATTCGATCGCCACTGAAGTGATGGAGGTCATCATGCTCGGCGTACACGTTCCAGTGGGTGCAGCAAAGGGTGAGCGGACATCTGCTGTGCTCTCAGGGCTCGAAACATCAGCTTTTACATGCTCGTGCATCCGCTGAGGTGGCGGCATAGCTGTACTGATCGGCTCGGTCTTGAGGGGGCTCGTAGCATCCTCATTCAGTTGCGGGGATGACGTGCTTAACCCTTCGTACCGAACCGTGGCACGATCCCTACCCGCGCCGACCAGGACAAAAGAATCAGGCAACCCCTCGATCACGAGATAAGGGCCCTGCCTTGAGCTTTTGGCGCCCTCAGCCCGTATCGGTGCACTCGGGTTCGATGGTTGAATGTAGATATCACGGCCATCATTGAAGATTAGGGACGGACGTAGTTGCGACGATCCGCTCACGCTGTATGAGAAGTCGAACGGTTGATTCTGCTGGGCGCCCGCCTCCCCGCTCGCAAGCGACAAGGAAGCGGCGATTGCCCAAAGGAAGGTACTTAGCTGTTGAGTCATCGTGTTCAGGTCCGTGGGCTTATTCTGACTGGTGTGGTCGTGGGGCCTTGCCTCGTAAAACAGCTGTTTTGAGGTGTTTTATCGGGGTGAATAAGCCGGGATCGATATGTCCTTGTTCACGATGATGTTGAGCTTCTGCCCTTTCTCGACCGTGATCGTCGGTGGGATCGAGGTGTTTCGATCAAGTATCGTCTTGGAAATGTCCTTCAAGATCTCACCGGTCATCTCCATCGGTGTTTGGGTTGTACTGTTATTCACAATCACCCTGTTGTCGCTATTCTTGTCGAAGAGCCAAGACACGCCTGCGATGAGGAATGACGAGCTGAACATCTTCCAGAAATGGTTGTTCACGTCACCATGTAGTCCGGCCTGCCCAATTTGGTCGGCCCCGGGCATTCCCGCTAAGTTGATGGATGATCCATCGGGGCGGATGATCCGAGAGAACGCAGCCATCATCCGCTCTTGGCCGATCCTGATATCAGCGTTGTATTGACCGATGAGCTTGGAACCCTTGGGGATCATGAGAGTGGAGCTGCGGACCGAGTCGTACACATCCATAGATACGAGTGCGCTGATCTGGCCAGGTAGATCTGAGTTAAGGGCCGTGAGAAGCACCGCTGGAATGATCACTCCTTGATGGATCACGGGGCCAGGATGCGCGGGATCAAGCCCGATGACATGCCCGGAGCTGCCCTGGGCCTGCTGCTGATCAAGCCAGGCTTGATCGGGGTTGCTCGAGGTTGTCCGCGGCGAAGTCATGTGAGCGTTTTCTTGGGCAGGTGCAGAGGTCCGAACGGCCTTGATGATCTGGTCCTGTTTAGCCTGGTTGGCCTGCCTTATCTGCGCTGCCTCAGCACGCATCTGCTCGATCCGACCCTGCGGTGAATTTGAAAATCGCTCATCCACCTCAGCCGGCCCACGAGGATTGCTTCCAGTTGCAGTGGGTTTCCCAGTGAGTGCAATGATCTGGGATTGCCGAATCTGCTCCTGACGAACTCGAGCCTTCTCAGCTGCTTGATCTGCATCCGGGGCTACAGGCCGTCCCTGCGGAATCTGCGGCAGTACTGCCGAGCTCGCCCCTGGAATGGCGGGCAGCGTAGTTGATACCAGATCATTGAATTGAGGATCTGATTCACGCCGTTGGCGCTCATCTTCAGCCGCTTTACGTTGCGACTCGATCTCCTGAGCTAGCATCAACTCTGGCGCTACCCGATCGATCTGCGACCGTCCCTTGATCTCCTCTTCCGTTGGCGTGACAGTCGGCGCTACTTGCGACTGATCGTGTTCATTTGCTTGGAAGATGAGGACAACACCAATTAGCGATACGAGAAATACCGGACCAACAATGTGAAGGTTCTTCGCAATTCTCGCGCCGAGGTGAGGACGGTTGGGTTCAATAAGGGAGTCTTCGACGCTCGGGGTGTTCATCAATACCCCCCAAAGTTGAAGTCGCTAGCGTTAGAAGTTGCGAACCAACTTCTACTCTTCCCGCGTGTGATCTTCACTTCTTGCTTTCCGAGCTTCAGAAGCACTCCCGGCACGATACGCGGAATGACAATGTAGTTATCACGCAGGGTGAAGTTCAGTAACTCAACATCCTTGCTTTCGTTGATCATGAAAACGGCAGGCATCTGCTGTACGTTTCCAAGCCTTAGCCACGTGAACTTACCGTCATCAAATACTGTAGATGGGGCGAAGTCGGCCTTGCCTGAAATGGAGTAGTCGAAGTTGAGCTTCTCAAGGCTGACGTCCTCCGACACAACTGTTGACGCAAGCCTAGCCTCGCGGAACTTTGTATCGAGTTCAGCGGCAACAACCCTAGCTCGCGCCTGCTCATTGCGGTAGGCGATCAGTTGCGGGTTATGCCATGACACTTGCTGGTAGAACTTGCCGTCAGGTGGGCTTGAGCGCAGGGTCAGTTGATAGGTTCGTTTGGTTGTTACCAAGGTTGCACTGGTCACAAGGTCCGAGAATACGGGCTTAATGAAGATGTGACCTTGTGTGTTCGACACAACCCACTGTGCGGTGTCGCCCATGGCTAGGGTGACGAGCTCCTCATCATCAGAAAGCTGTATGTTTGTTACTGCCTCCGGACGTGAAAGGATTGTGTACATCTCATTGGGTCGGTAGACGAATTCGATCAATCGCGAATCGTTCGGTAAAGCGATCGGACGAGATTCAGCCAGGGCGGGTGGAACGGAGAGGGCCGAGAGTAGAGTCATGGCGACTCCCAGAGCGACTTTCTTCACTGAAGATCCTCGGAGATATCAAAGTGGGTGATTCGCAGACCAATCGGATTGGCGTACATCTCCGCTTCAGTCTTCGGCGGATCGATTACAAAATGTACGATGGCATTGTATCGACGCGGATTGAACTTCTCCTGGGCTGTTCTTTCGGCCGAAACGACACGTACCTGAGCAATGTTCTCGCCAAGAAATTGAATGTTTGAGATCTCCACGGAACGTGTGAGAGTGTTGTTCTCTCGTACGCGTTTTATGGGCTGCGTCTTGGCTATGTACTCCTTGAATTGATCTATGCCCTTGCCACGAACCAACTTGAATCCTTCTGTGAGATCACGTTCGATTGTCAGTGGATCAATTCGCATCAGTGCTTGAACCCACTTCGCGATGAAGTAGCGCTTCTGAATCTCGTCCGGCTCGAAGGGGCGCGTCTTGATAGCAATTACCGACGTTTCTCCGGTATTACGATCGAAGTTGATCTCGTAGGGTATTGCTTCCTTTAGCGGAAGAAGCGCACCAAACGCGAACGCCATAGCTAATGCTACAAGGGACGAAATTGCAGCAATCACGAATAGTCTGCTCTGATTCACCGTCGAATCACCGTTCCTCTCCGCCCACTCAGCTCTTGCCCTTTCGTATGCTGTCGGGGGAACATTGCCAATTGTTTCGACGGTTTGTTGGTTCCGCGGTGGGGTCTGTTTTTTCCTGAACACTGATCGTTGCTCCGGGGTTATCCGTAGGGCGGAAATCGTTCGGCGATCTTGCCCTCTGTCACTGGCGCTTGACGGTAGATCGTGACGCCCGATGCAATCGATTAGGCCACAGGGCTGGAAGCGCCACCCCTGAACAAAACAGGCTGAAATGGGTGTTTTGTGAAGGGGTCCCTAGGCAAGCACGTGCAGCGAGAGGTAGATCTCGCCGCCTTCAGTTCTTGGCTGATTGAAGGATTCGCGCTGCAACACAGCAAGGGCGGCTAGTGCAAAAAAAAGGCTGCGCAAGGCAGCCTTTACCCACGGGACCATCGGGTCAGCCTACTACGTGAACCAGTGCCGACTGGATGTCAGCAAGCGTCACCGAGTCGGCTTCGATCAAGCCATTGTTCTCCATGACTCTATCCACCATGCAGTCCACGGCCAACTGCATGACTGCCGAGACGTTGGCGATGGAGAGCTCTCCCAAAGCATGAGCGATCCGATCAGGTGTTGCGCTTGAGTCAAACCGGGCGTTGCTTTGCGCCATCCACTTTTGCACGAAGCGCGCGACCGTTGCCCGATCGGGTAGCTCAAACTCGAGCTTGACAGTGAAGCGGCCTCCCCGTAGCGCCGCCGGGTCTAGTTGATCAGGATGATTTGTGGCTGCGACCCAGATGATGTCCTGGGTTTTTCCACCCGCCCCATCTATCGCAGTAAGCAGGCGGTTTGTAACACTAGCTGAGTGGCGCGCATACCGGCGGTCTGCGAGGACGTCATCCGCTTCATCAATGAACACCAGCGTTGGGCGAATATCCCTTGCTTCGCGCACGATGCTATCGATTTTGTCAGGGTTGGAGAGCAACTCGTTCCCAGTCACACCGATGAAAGCCCATTCTGCTGTCTTGGCCAGTGCTCTGGCTGTGACAGTTTTGCCAGTGCCAGGTGGCCCAGCAAACAGCAACCCACTCGGGGCTTTGCCACCAAGTGCTTCCACCTCCTCAACGTTAGCCATCCGATTGGCGATTCCCCGGAGAAGCTTGGTCAGCTTCTCCGGCATCGTAAGCTCGCTGAGCAGTGGAGTGTTCTCGGGGATGCGGCCGGAGCGGCCCTGAACATTACGAAGCGCGTCCTTCAAGTCAAGATAGGAGATTTCGTTGAAGCCCTCCTTCAGTGCCATCCGACCAGTTTCGTCAGCAACAGCGCGAATGCGAGCTACTGAGAAACCTTCCCAGCGCTTAGCCGCCAACTCGATGGCACCCGGATCAATGCGTAGCTGCTCAAATTGGGCAAGCCCGTTTTGTAGCAGCGCGGTACGAGCGATCTCGTCAGGTGGTGTTATCTCGATCTTAAAATCGAATCGACCTTCTCGGATAGCGGCCGGGTCAAGTTTGTCTAGGTAGTTCGTTGCTCCAATGATGACAACGCCGGCGTCGCGTGTGTCTACCAACTCAGTAAGGATCGCATTTGTAGTTTTATCGGCCTCATCGTTACTACTTGCTGACTGGCTACGATCCTTAAGAACACTGTCCATCTCGTCCAGAAAAAGGACGCATGGTGCTTGCGCTCGAGCAGCACGAAAGACAGCGATTACCTGTTCAGTAGTCTGGTTGACAAAGCGAGAAGCAACCTGACCGAACGTGGCTGTTATGATCGGCAGACCAAGCTCGCCGGCGAGTGCATTAGCAAGGGCTGTTTTGCCATTGCCAGGAGAACCAAAAAGAAGGATTCCATTGCGGGACGCGCCCTTCCTCTGCTTAGCATCAACCACCTCCTGCCCGGCATCGAGCATCTTATTTTTCAAGGCATCCATGCCTTGAATAGCTTTGAATGTCAGCTTCGGGCGAAGTGCTGGGTACTTCTGGACATCCTCGTTAGAGTTGCCGGTGTCCCCCATAGGCTTCTTACCTTCATGGCTGAGGCGGGCAAGTGACATCCGCTTCTCCGGATTCTCTGCGAGGTATATGGCGACAATCGTGACCAGCACCCAGCTTGCGCCAGCGAGAATGAAGAACTCGCTAAACCACGCAAAATGTGGCAGAGCAAGGATCGAGGTGATGGTTGAAGGAAGAGCGATCTCGTATGGAACGGTTGTCCAGGTGCGTCCTGCGAGCGCCATCGCAGCTGTTCCGCCTATAAGCACAAGTGACAGCACAGACTGTACACCTGCGAGGTACAGGAACGTTCCATCTGTTGCAGGAAAGCCTTCATTGCCGGGAAAGAATCGAGAAAAGGCCATTGGAACAGCCATAGCGAGAGACAGCACAAGTGCCCACGCATACATGTTGTGCCACACGATTTCAATGAGCGTTGAACGGTTCTTAGTCATGGCGCACCTCCAGTGGCAGAAGGCCCGAGTTGGCAGAGCGCGTAACTGCGCCTGTCTTATTGATACCGACCTGGACTAACTCGTTGATGGCCTTGACTAACGCAGCCGCTTCCTTTGGCGGTGTGCCACGCGCAATTCGGACTACTAAACGGCGCTCCAACCTGTTGCTCACACGGTTGATAACAAGACTTGCGTCAATCTCTCGACATGCTTTCGACTTTCTGCAAACTTCTCCAACTTGTGACCGTATTTCTGTCTGATTAAGGAAGGGCGAAAAAACCCAGGTGAAAGTAGTATAGATCGCTGCTGCTAGAGCCACAGCTGCAGCAAATCTATACGAAGTAAGTGAAGTGGAAGTGTTCATCATCTGCTCCTTGAAGATCATCCTATCATCACCTGGACCATCTTCAAGTTGGAGCAAGTCGGTGCGCCCACAACTTTAGGGCGCCTCGAAAAACCTCTGCCTTGCGCACCCTTGGTAAAATCACGACGTCCTGACCCCTGCAGCCTGCACCGATGAAACCGCGTAGCGCTATCAAGACTGACCTGTTCGCTGACGAGCATCACCGCAAGAAGATCGACGCGCTGGGCGACCCACTGGCCGACATCGAGTCGCACATCGACTTTGCGTCGTTGGCGGCCGAGGTGGATGAGGTTGCGCCGCGCCCGGTGAGCGCGCAGGGCGGGCGTCCGCCGTACCCGACCGAGACGATGGTGCGGATCCTGGTGCTCAAGCGCCTGTACAACCTGTCCGACGAGCAGATGGAGTACCAACTGCTCGACCGCATGAGCTACAAGCGCTTCTGCGGACTGGCGAACGCGACCAACGTCCCGGACCGCACCACGGTATGGACCTTCGAGAACCGGATCGGTGAAGCGGGCGCCAAGGCGCTCTTTGACGGTGTCTCGGCGCAACTGCTCAGGAAGGGTTTCATCGCGCGCGGCGGTCAGATCATCGACGCCACCTTGGTGCCGGCGCCCAAGCAGCACAACAGCCGAGGCGAGAAGGCGCTGATCGAGCACGGTGCGATGCCCGCCGACTGGAAGCCTGCGAAGCGGCGGCAGAAGGACATCGACGCCACCTGGACCAAGAAGCACGGCAAGAGCCACTTCGGCTACAAGCTCTCGATCAACGTCGACAAGAAATACAAGATCATCCGCCGGATCGAGACCGACACGGCGAGTACGCACGACAGCCAGCACTTCGACAACGTCTTCGATGCGGGCAACACGAGTCGGGACGTCTATGCTGACCGGGGCTACCCGTCCGAGGCGCGCGAAGCCTGGCTCAAAGAGAAGGGCTTCCGCAATCAGATCCAGAGGAAGGGCAAACGCAACAAGCCGCTGTCCGAGTGCCAGCAGCGGCGTAATCAGCGCATCGCCAAAACGCGCGCCCGGGTCGAGCATGTCTTTGCCGCCATCGAGCAGATGGGCGGTAAGTTGCTGCGTACCATCGGCCAGGCGCGGGCGAACTTTGCCATGACGATGATGGCCGCCTGCTACAACCTGAAGCGGCTGGTCTATTTCCAGAAGACCGGAATCGAGGCCTTCTGACGCCCGAAATGGGCCGAATCGCCGATGCCTGGGGCGATTCGAGGCGAAAACGGGGCAACCCCGCCGAGAAACGCGGTGGTTTGCCAGAGAAATTGGGTCGAATTCGGTCGCGGTCATCATTGCGCGGCGGGATTTACTGAAAACCTCGGGTTATTCGAGGTGCCCTTTATAGAATGATGATGCCGATTGCTCCGAGGGCAGTACGCAGTAGCACCCAGCAGATGAGAATGATGCTGACGCACAGAAACAGTGGGTTGTCTTGTGCAAGAACTGCAAGTGCCCAGTATATTGCGCCACTGTATGTTTCCTCAGCGGCTTGAGGTGCTGAATAGTAGGCCTTATCCTCTGGAGATCTCAAGCGTCTGCGCTCGCGTGCTGCTAGCTGCAATTCACTGAGCTCTTCGTCAGTCATGGTGCGCCATCGTGTATTACGTGTCATTGCTGGCCCCAGCGTTGTTTGTAGTACGTGTGGGGCCTTGTGACTGCGAGCCCCCACGCGCAGCTGCGCTTGCATTCAATGCTGCACGGATTGGACTCATCGATGTCTTCGCAGCTTTACCATCCATCGTCTGTCGTGCAGCCTGGAGCCCGGTACGTCCTCCTGCTGCAGCTCCACCAATTCGGCTGGAACCTGAGCTAGATGCCGCCTTAGCTCCACTTATGGCGCCGGCCGCAGTACCAACAGTCATGTTCATAGCCCTTGCGCCTTGATTCATCCCGCCTTGCATTGAGGTCGAGGTCGCATTCGCCAATCCACCAGGCTGTAGTTTGCTCGGAAGACCGCCGCTCACACGTGATATACCGGTCATGATAGCGGCGCCAATACTCCACGCCTGCATCATCATCACAGCCATGATCCCAGTGATAAGAAACACCCCAGAGTAGATGATCAATGGCGCTCCTTCGTCTGGGTTAATTGCAGAAAGATACTTGCTCGTTTCTTGAAGAAAGCCGACTGTCAGCATCAATATGAGTGCGCCAGCTACTTTGGCCATTCCTGCGCTCAGTAGGAACTTAAACCAACCTATAGCTATGAAGCTGAGGGGCTGAATGACATAAAATGGAACCAGGACTGGTGCGAGAATAAGGGCAACACCGAACATGACTTGAGTCATGACGAACATGGCCATGTACGCTAGTGTTACGGCTAGCAGGAACATGGCCATGAAAACTTTCATGATCATCACCGGCAAAGCACTCCATGATGTTGGGTCCTTCAACGAAAAGCCATTTGGCTGCTCGTATATACGAATAACGGATTCAACCAACGCGCGAACAGCTATGTCGACTTGATTGTTCAATGCTGGGTTTGTGTCTGACCCTGAACTGGTTGCTGCACCCATGATTCTGCCAGCAATATCGTCGAACCCCTTCATGATCTCCCCGGTAAGCTGGGAGCTTGTCACAACCCAGGTCGCAATCCCGATTATGAATATGAGCTGGACAGCTTCTGCCATTGACTCAGAAGCACTTGCTCCTTGCAGTGACAATCTGATACCTAACCACGACACTGCAATCAATGAAAGAGCAGAAAGAAGGAACTTTCCCTCGGGGACAAGTAGTGAGGCTTTTGAGTTAATCGAGCTCCGCAGGTCATCTATGACTTTTCGGACTTGATCCTGCAGACTCAGCCCGGCCGCGTACGCTCTTTTCTGCGCTTCCTCCGCCCGTTGACGAGCTTCAGCAAGTTCTGCATTTCGTTGCGACTCAGAGAATGTTCTCAGTTGATCTTGCTCCCAGTCACCTTGTTGCCCGAACGACGATGCTGAGAAGAACACAAGAAAGAACGCAATGAGATAGCCGAACAGTCGAGCGTTGATAGGCCGGGAATCCAAGTGAGTCATTTCCGCTGCCTCTCTTGTGAGTCGAGGAAAGCGCGATCAGCTGCAGCCCCTGCACCCATAATTACGTTCTGCTTAAGCGCTCGTGTCTCATCACTAGCTTTCGCGGAGTCCTCAATCATTTGACGTTCTGTCAATCTTCTGGATTGGGCTGCGTTAAAGCTCAGCATCTCATTGATAGTGCCGTTCAACATGGCCATCTGGCCGTTCATCACCATCATTGCCTGATGGCTACCTTCTGTACGCGGAATCTGGGACGAGTACTCACGCATCTGCTCATAGTTGTCTTGAACGGACTTCATGACATGTATCTCGTGATCAGTCATCACGTTCCCGGTTTGTCGGAAGTGGTCTGACATTCGGGCGGAACGATTGATGTAGTCCTCCCAGGTAAGTCCGCTTGCGCCAAATTCTCTGAATCGACGCTCAGCTAAGCCTTTCATCTGCTCAAGCGACCCATAGAGACGCTGGCCACTCGAGTAGACTTGTGAGGCTTTCTGAATGACGCTGTTAGCTTGTCTGACCGTGTCTAATGCGCCGGTCAACTCAGCAGGCATCTGCTGGAGCAGTTCAGTGTAGTACTGCTCAAGTTGGGTGGCGTACTGCAACTCTTGACTGACCGACTGAATTGCAAGCTGTACGTTGTTCAGAAGTTGGGTTACTTCAGTGGCTCCTCCCGTCATACCTCCGCCGGCAAACGTTCGGAGGGGTGCTCCGAAGAGAAAGACGATGATTGCTATCGTGAGGAGCTTCTTGGACAGTGTTTTATCGACCATCGACCATTTCCTCAAGGTAATTGATCTTCCAGGTATCTACCCCTGACGTGTAGTGACGGTCAAAGACACGCTGTGCTTTACTGTCTGAGCGAACAACCGCGAGTATTTCTGGTTGGAGTGGCACGCAGACCATACGGCTGAGGGCAGGCGTTACAATGTAGTAGTTATACTTCGGTACTGCGCTTTGGATCCTTCCGATTTGTGTGTCATTCAACCCAAATTTCTGCGTGTACATCTCGTAATGTGCAAACGCGTTCGAGTTGGGCAAATAGATCCGGTTTGGAATGTTGTCAATAATTGTCGTGAAAATTTTGGAGTTAGCGATTTCGTCCAGAGACTGTGTCGCCATCAGTATCCATGCATTACGCTTTCCGAGAGTGCGTAGCCAATCATTAACTTTGGCCGCAAAGCCCTCCTCTTCCAGAAGGAACCATGCTTCTTCCAGATAGATGAGAGCAGGTCTTCCATCCAGTTTGAGTGAAATGCGGAAGAAGGCATAGTCAATGAATGCCTTCGCTACAGTTGTGTCTTGGAACAACTTACCCATCTCGACACAAGTGAAGCTTCCAAGATCAAATGAATCCTCTTCATTGTCGAAGTAGTGTGCCTTGGCCCCCTCACCGATCCATTGCTCAAGGTGCTCGTGTAGATGCGACGGAATCATCGAACCAAGTGTAACGAGGCGCCACATCGACCTTGGCAACTCTGCCAACCTACCTATGGCGAGCCAGATCTCTCGGGTGTCAGCAGAAGTGATGGCGTACCCGCGAGCGCCGATAAGGTCCTCGATCCAACTGGATAGCCATGTCCAGTGCTTCTTGTCCTCGAGCAATAGCATTGGGTTGAGAGGGATACGCGTTGCTTTATCTCCAGCCAAGTCGACATGCGTACCGCCCTGAAGAATCGTAGGGATTCTTGAGGAATAGTCCTTGTCAAATATGAATGTGTGGCAAGGATAGTACTTCTGCAACTGCGAAATCAGAAAATTGTTGAAAATGCTCTTTCCGCTGCGGGACGGCCCAACTACCAACGTGTGTGCTAGGTCAGATTGATGGAAGTTGAAAAAGTAGGGTGTGGAATACTCTGTCGGAAAGACCGTTAGAGAAGGAATTGGGAACTGTTCTGTGCTGAACTGTTCCGTAAAGTGATGGTTGATTGGATTGCCAATACCCAGTGAGCGTAATGGTGCGAGGTCACACACATTTGCAGTCGATACGAAGTGCCAGCGCACCAATGCACCAGCTTGACCCGGCATCGCGCCCGCAAAGCATGAAAGAAGATGCATGTTCTCTCGTATCGCTACGAACCGCTTCTGACTAAGCAAACGGTGGACAACCTTAGCTAGGTCATCAGCTTCGTTTGCTGTAGATCCATAGGTGAGAACTGTTAGGTTGTAGTGACCATAAACTCTCGAGACGGTGCTTATCTCGGTTAGAGCATCATTTGCATCGTCTGCCATCGCGATCCGACCCACATCTACTTGACGGCTCTCTTCCTTTGTGAAGCTCTCAACAAGGTATGTTTTGAGAGACTTCGCCATATTGCGGTTGTGGCGCTCGATGTCCTGGATGAACCTACGAGATGCATCCGTCGAGGCAACGCGCAGAACTTGTGTGATGACGAGCTCACCAGTTACGGCCATTAGATCATCAAGCAGCCCTGGGAATGTTGTGTTAGGCCAATCTTTGATACTCACAGCCGCAACGTGCGTCTCGCGTTCACCATGAAAATACAGTGTGTCACCTCGACCAACTAAAGTAGAACCATTCAAGTAGCTGTCGAGGTAAAACGGAACGTTTGGACGTTTGATTTGCTCGGCGGATGTGGTCGGTGTGGAACGGCGGTATAGGAAGCCAAGCAAGTCCTCATCACGCAACCGTTTCATGCTTAGATCGGAAACGATCTGCTCGAAAGCTGCTAGCTGCTCTGTGAATTCGTCAAGGTAGATTGAGAGTTGGCTCGACTCATAGTGGAACGCGTTACGACGGAAGAGGGAGGAGCGGATAGTTTCCGCAATGGCCTTCCAGAGTCCCATCTGTTCTGTTTTTGTGAAGTACGCGATCTTCTCGAATACCCCATCCACACCACCGGGAGGTGTGTAGAGAACAGAAAGGAAATGACGGTTCACGTACTGGCCGCTTGCTACAAAACTCTGCTTCCAGACATGGTCGACCATACTGGAAATTTCGTTTTCGAAGTTACCGTTTGGATACCGATACGTCTTCTTTCGCTCGAGCGTCCACCACACTGTGAATCGTTCGTCGAACGTACGCAGTGCATGCTCTGTCAGAGACGACGCACGGTCGATCAGGTGCTGTTCAACACCCTCTGAATCCATGCCCTCGTACTCGAAGCACGCAAGAAAACTTCCATCTTTGCAGATGACTACGTCTGGCGCGATCTGCCCTAACCATGGAATCAGCTCGGCGAACGATTGAGCGGAGTCATCATAGTTTTTGACGAGCTTTCTTACGTTTAGCACAGCATCCCCTTCGAGAATCCTTTCGGGCGTGAGTTCGTGCGCATCTTTCGACGCGGCCATGGGTCATAGATATCCGCAAAGACTTTGTATTGACCATAGATCTTGATGATCTGGTCATCCTTACGAGTGAGCCATCGCAAAAACATGTGCAGAAGAACAGCGATGGGAACCATGTAGAGCGTTTCCATACCCATCGTGAGGGCAACGGCAATCGTGCCGTTAAGGATTGCCATCTTTGATTCAACACCACCTATCTTCTTGACTTCAAGAAGCGATTTATGGACGGTTGTTTCTCGCGGATTATATGCCAATGCCTTTACTCCATTTCATGGCCGCATTGGCATTCAGCAGAAGCTGCCGCCGCTGCCATCGATGAAGCCGACCCACTGTCCGGCCATGATTGCCATGGAGACGCCCATGAGCAGTCCAATGAATGTCTTGAAGATGCCGCCCAATTCGCCAAATGCAAGCAACAGGCCGCAGAAGACAACAGCGATCACGGCCACCGCTTTGGCTGTAGTAGTAGAAAGGGACTTTGCCACTGAGCAGATGGGTCCTTCCCACGGCATGGCGCCGCCTGCTGCATAGGCTTCAGCTCCGAAGATTCCAAGGAGCACACCAACACCGATCATCATCGTCAGGTGGATGCCACTGTGACTTCGTAATGCGTTGTAGATTTGATGAAGGTGGATGAAAAAATTAGTCTTGAGGCTTTTCATGGTGATAATTCCGTTAAAGTGTTTAGAGTTTAATGATGTACATCGATGAAGGGACTAGAATGATTGCGATCTACCCCCTTCCTTTGTTTCTGACTGGTAAAGAATCTCATACAGATACTTCTCTGATTCGCTGTTGTATCCGTTGAGGGCAAGCACTTCCTCCAGTCGACGAACTCCCCGTCGCCTGGCCATAAAAAGCACGTAGTCGAAAGTTCTTGCGATTTGAGAGCAAATAGCTCGATGAGGCCACTGCACGCCACCTTGAAGAATCAAGGTCTCGAACCTTGAGAGTGCGTCAAAGGAGGAGTTAGCATGTAGTGTTGCAATAACCCCGTCATGCCCTGTATTAGCTGCATCAAGAAGGTCGTAGGCTTCACCGCCACGCACTTCACCGACAATAATGCGATCGGGACGGTATCGGAGGGCCAACCGAACTAGATCCTTGGTCGAAATACCCTTTTGTGTATTCGACTCTAGAGAGACCCAGTTAGGTGTTGTCACCTTCAACTCAGGCGTGTCCTCAATCGTGAGGACACGCTCATCGTTTGGTATTTCGGCGATTAATGCATTTGTGAAGGTGGTCTTGCCACTAGAGGTACCGCCTACAACGAGAATGTTCTTCTTTGCACGGACCATCTCTTTCAGCTTTACAGCCCATTCCGTTGTGAATGTGCCAGCGGCTGCATAGTCATCGATAGAGAGTCGCAACAGGTTGTGTTTGCGTATGCACATTGAGGGCCCTCTCACAGATGTGGGAGCAAGCGCCGCTGCAACACGGAACCCATCCATGCGAGCGTCGATGATCCCGTCTCTGGTGCCACCCTTTGCATCCTTGTGGTCCAGTCGCGCCAGTACCGTGATGGCGGTTTCGATCTGCGCCTTCGTTATCTTTACGTTCGCAGGCTGTTGAACGCCACAGCGCTCGAACCACACATCGTCTGGACCGTTGATCTCGACTTCCTGTACTTGGGGGTCTTCGAGCAACGTCTTTACAGGCCCAAGGGACTGCATCAGAGCTGCGAGGGCGGAGGCTGTAGTCAGTGAGTCCATGAGGCTGACTATATTCGACCCACGCAAACACTCCTTCGGCGTAAAACAGCCGAAAATGGCTGTTTTACGCCGAAGCTTCATACTCGATTTTGACGCCTCTATCGAGGTAGGATCTGGGAGGCGTTGGCGATGCTGATGATGATCGGTATCGCAGCTATCAGGGCCCAGAATGGGATGAAGAAGGGCGTCATAGGCATTGGGGCCATCAAGTACAGCACTGGCAACATCATGATGAGAACACTCATGTGCATTGCGCCAGCATATAGAGCTGCGCCGTACTGCCCGAACGTTACGAACTTGATTTTTCTTCGTGTGACGCCCTCGCCTACCGCTGCTAGAAGGAAGGGAAGGATAAACGGTAGCCAGCTCACGAAGATCATGACCCGTAGGATCATCACATAGGTGAGTGCCGCAAAGGTATCTAGATAGTTGTTGGTCAGCCCTGTGACAGCGCGTGATGCTCCGCCCACCATGGCCTCCCCAAGCTCTTGCTCTTCACGAGTCACATACGCGCCACGGGTCTTTTGAATGAGGCCAGTATCTATGAAGAGCGCGTTGTAGGTTTCCGTTGCGCTTCTGGCTAGCCCCACAGTGTCGCTTGTGCCGAACGCAGACTCAATCAAACCAAGTTCGGTTCGGGCGTTTTCCCACATTGCTTGCGGAGAACTCACGATCGGGATCGCCAGCATCAACGCAAAGCAAATCGCGACCCAAAGGAATACATGTTTAAAGAACATACCCGGTCACCAGGTCATAGATTTCTTCAGAACGCTCGTACCGGAGAAGATAAGACGCCATGATCATGGACCCGGATTTGATCTGTTTCTCTGTAGGTGGCTCTTCTGCGTTGTAAAAGCCAATCCTGTTCGGATGGACCTTTTTGACCCAGTCAATCAACGGTTGTCCGAACGGAAGCCAGATCTGTGTCCTACCGTCCTCCCATATTGCGAATGCCGTCTTGTATTGGAACGACATTGCGGTCCTGTGCAAAGCAGAGAGGAAAGCCTGCTCGTTTTCCTCGAGTCTGCTACCGTTCTTTGCGCTCTCCGTGTATGCGTTTGCCCCGGCGAGGATCGATTCCGCGAGCAGTGTGGCGCCATCAGCGGAGCCCGGGTAGTGATGGCTGAACATCCGCGCCAGTCGGATACACACAGTCTCAAGGTCGGGGCAGTTCATCCAGATGGAGCGTACAACGCCTTGCATTCCCGATTGCAGCAGCGCCTGTTTGACTGAGTGTTCGCCGCTGACGTACTGGTCGGGCGAGGTTTCATAGCTCAGGAGGTCATAGGTGGAGAAGGTCTTCATGGACATATGGCGCTCATTCGTTGATGATTTTGGGAAGACGGCCCTTGATCAGGCGTCCACCTGACATAAATGCGATGTAGTGCAAGTTGGGTAGCATGCCAAGTAATTCAGGCGCAAAGATTTCCGCCTCTGTTTCCTGAAGACTCTGCGAGGTCTGGTTGCGGTAGTCCATCCCCGCATTGTCGGTTTGCTGTCCTGAGCCGATTGATCTCGAGATCGATTGGACGTGTGTGGTCCCGAAGGTTTCCACAACGAAGTCCTGTGTCTGGCGATCTTTCGTGCGAAGGGCGATCAGGTTGTTGCAGTTGCCTAGGATTTGCCTGGCACGCGCTTCATCGCCCATACGCGCAATGAAGTCTGGAAGCGTCTGTGCAGCAAGCGTTGCGACGAAGCCGGCCCCCCTACCCTTGTTGAGAATTTGGATCAATGGCAGGTTCACGACCTCAGCTGCTTCGTCTACGTAGAGCTTGATCTTCTGCTTCAATTCATGGTCAGAGCCGTAGTTGTAGCGTTCGCCCGCCACGGCCGCGAAGTCGGCAAGGATTACGCTTCCCAGAGCCGATCCCACAGTAGCGTTCGAGAGTGAATCGAGCCCCAGATATAAGACATGGTTACCATTGACGATCTTTTTCGTGTCGAAGATCGACCTGGTGTCGCTCATGTCATTTGCGTCGGGGGAAAGCATCTTCCCCAACTCTCCGGCAGTGAGCATGACCAGCAAGGGCACCAGGCTGGCCAGGATTTTCCCGAGGTGTTCCCGGTTGTGTTCGACCATCGAGAGGAGGCCATCAACAGAAGGCTCCCGCCGTGATTCAGGCACCTCATGCTTGTAGTAGTACACGTATGCGATGAGCTCGGCGGTACCACCCATTTTCGAGGGCAACTTTCCGTCGCGCGCACGCTGAACCACCGGTGCAAGAAGCGTTTGCCAGCGATCCACGTTTCGACTCAAATAGGTGCGAAGCACCTCTTCCATCAACCCTTCGGGTCCGCCCTCGATGAAGCGACGAAGACGCATGAGGTTGGGCATCTGATCGACGTAGATGAGGCCTTCGCTCACAACGTGCACCGCCTTCCACGCCATCTGAGTGAACGAATCCGACCCTGACTCCGACGGCATTAGCGCTGCGATACGTGACGCGATCTCGGTGGCGTTGTTCCAGTTCTTGAGTGGATCGAGACGGATTGAGCGCGACGGAAATGCCGGATGGAACTCGACAAATGCATTTGGCCGCCCCGCCATCTTGCAAGCGGCCTTAGCGATGTCTCGCAGCTCCTTGTCTCCCTTTGGATCGATGATCACAACGACATCGCCACGGAGAATGTCCTGCGTGATCAGAGCTTCGAACAGTCGTGTCTTGCCGGCACCGGTGGTTCCGAAAACTAGGTTGTGACCTTCGACAGACGCCAGAGGTACGAAGATGTGCTGTTCCTTCTCATCCAGGCCGAGTCCGTGGATCCACGGTTTGCCGACTACTTGCTGTTTGGCACGGGTCGCGCCCTTGAGCTTGAGGTACCAGGACGGTGGCAGGATCTCGTGGTCAGCGCGCTTGCGGATATCGAGGGCACGCTGAGTGTGCACCGGCGTCCAGTCAAAGCCGAAGCCCATCCAAAGATCCGAGGGCGAACAGCCCATCAGTTTCTTCAGGACGGAAGCCTTCATGTAGGCGAAGCTCTGACCGAAGAGCATCAGCTTGAAGTCCCATAGCTTCGTGACCTGGTACCAGCGCCACGACGCCAGGAGCGAAGAGATCCCCGCCATCCAGATGAACGCCGCTTTTGGCAGGCTACTGAAAAGGATGATGACGACCATAACCAGTGTTGCGGCCGTCCAGCAGACGGCTGCGATCGCTTCATAGGCCGGGCGAACAGAGTTCTCAAACCGTCTCAGCGCGATGCTCATGCTACGAACCCCATGTCGATTGCGACGTGCAACTTGATTACGATTGCCCGCTGCGACTTACCATTGATCTGCACCTCGATGATCTTCTTGTTCGGCTTGTCAGAGGGGGTGTATAGCCATCCCGCCTTCTGAACCGCCACAGCGAACGTTGTGATGTCGATGCCGTACGAAGCGAGATGCTCTAGACCGATTGCGTATCCTTCCTTGCACTTGCCGGCCTCGTTGGTGATCTTCCCTGCCCGCAAATCATCAAGTAGTGCGCCGAAGACATCGCGGGTGAGCGCATCGAGTCCGTTGCCGAGCTCGGGCTTCACCTTTTCGGCAAGATCGATCTCTGTTTTTGGTTGTCGGTCCTTGCTTTGGCTTGGTGCAACTCGAGACTTGTGCCTTGTGCACGGCTCCGGTTCAGCGGAGCTAGTGATTGAAGGTTTCGGTGCGATGGTTGCCGGCTTTTGCGAGGCTTCCGTAGCCGATTCGGAGGGGCAGGGCTTCTCTGGCCCGGTTTTCGGGGCCTGCTCGAGTACAGACGACGATGTGGCCGTAGGCTGTTCCTCTGATCGAACGCCTGACGTGTTATCCGAGGCAGTCTTCGACTCGACACGGCTTGTCAGTACGCCTGCACTTTCTGGGGCGTCGAAGAGCGCTCCGAAGATCGTGTCTGGGTTCGCAAACTTGACTGCCGCAAGCTCATTGGATGACAACGGGGGGTACACCGTCCAGAAATAGCCCCCGTCGTGATGTGCTTCAAATACCTGTGCTTCTGCCAGGATTTCCAGGATTGTCTGGGAGTCCTGGGGGATACCGGCCATGCCTTCCTGGCGCAGCATGTCCAGCATCTCATTAGCGGCCGTTGGCCAGATCAGGAAAAGGCCCTCATCTCCGAACCAGAGACGACTCTTCTTGACGTTGACGGTCCACTTGCCAGCTTTGAGGAGTCGGCGCATCGCATCGAGCAGATGGGGCTCGGTGTGTTGGCCGACGGTGAGTTTCCCGTAGGTCTGAGGTCGAATCGCGTTGTCTCGTGCGACGACTTTTTCGCGAACTACCTCGATGATCCTTGCCATCGGATGAGGGTTGTGGGAGCCGAACGATCCGGTGATCACATCGATCATTGTCGGCACGATGTCGTTGGAGCCCTCGTGGAGGTACTGAAGGGCAACGTCAGGGATCAATCGGTGGGCAAGGGTTGCTGCCGCACCGCGGCCCGGGCGTTGCTTGCCTGGGCTCTGATCGATCCAGCGAATGTAGTAGCGTTCTACGCCTTTCTCTTCGAGCCAATCCCCAAGAGGGAGTCTGTATGTGGGCCATTGGTCACCATCGGGGGCAGTGACGATCATGGTCGTGATCGGGCGGTACAGTTCGCAACACATGCCAGCAAGCCAGGTCGCGTAGCGCCAGCGAGGCTCGAGTAGGCGCCTGCGCTCTACGCCGGCACGTGCTGCAAAGATCGTGGCTTCGCTTGCCTGAAGCGAGTAGAACCCCAATTCAAGGGATAGCCTGAACAGCCCACCAGCGCCTTGGTGGGTGCCTGTCTCAGTTGCAGGCAAAAGGTTCACGCCGTTTGCGAGATTCGTGATGACTGTTCCATAGAGCCGCTGGTACTCATCATCGCCGACACCTGTTGCTAGCCGAAGCCTGTGCAGTAGATCGGCTTGTGTAGCAAGTACCTGGTGTGCCGGATAGAAAGTCACCCCGGTGTCTGATGGGGGATAAACCGGTGTTGAGGGGGTTGCCCGTGGTCGCTGTGATGTGTTTGGGCTTGGCGTGACCTGCTGCGATGAGGGTGCAGTAGTCGGACGCGCGGTGAGAAAGGAGGCCAGCTTGCGGAGCATCATGGAGAAGATGATGCCCGGTTCAGCTTGAGTGGCTCGGCTTGCAAAACACCGATTTTCCGGTGTTTTGTGATGGGTTTTGCCTAGATGTAGCGCTGATGGACTGCCGGAGGCGCCTCGTATGGCATCGCAATCACGCCGACTTCAATCTGAGACTGAGACGATCGTCTTCCACTCTCGCTGGTTGCTGTCTCAAGTTCAGGATTGAGCACTGCATCCACCAAGTTGTCATGATTGGCCAAGAAGCGGCGCATGGGGCAGTGCCGGTGATTGACTACTTCGAGGGTCCGGTGAACGTAACGGGCGCTGCAGCATGGGCACTTCACGAGGGTTATCGTTCGAAGCGCGATCAGTTCGCGGTAGAGCCCCCAGACGCGATCGAATGAGTAGGGGTCTGCTTCCGTCGCACCGAATGTGATCATGTACTGCTTGTATGCTGTAAGCAGGGCGTCAATGTCGTGAGCGCCTGCTGCCCTGGATCTCTCAAAGATATTCAGTACGAGAGAGGATTGAAGGCGTCGGGATGGCCCCGCGAGGTAGTGCTCAACATTGGACGGGAGAGGCCCCTTCGGGGGGCGTTTGCCGTTGTGTGCAACCCAGAGGTTAACGATGAGCTCGGTGGGGAAGGAGGGCAGAAGCGCACGAATCACCGGGGGGCGAGCGCCCGCGATACACAGCTCATTGACCCTGCGTAATGTCTCCTGATCAAGGACGGCCTCCTTCAGACTCATGATCAGGCCCCTGCGATAGTCGCGTACGCCCTGCTGGACTCCTGCGGGATCTTCGTCAGGGCTGCCAGCGTCTCGATGTCGATAGCTGGGCGGAAGAGAACCCGCTCGGTACTGCAGATCTTCTGTATCTGTGACATTGTCAGCTCTGTTACGAACTTCGCGAACCTCTGATCAGTACCGAACTCGGCGCATGCTGCGTTCAGGTCTTTGCTCGCGGCGTCTCGCAGGGAGAGCATGAACCATAGGTTCAGATCTTGGAGGTGGGAGAGATGTCCAGTGTGTGACGTGATCATAATTGGTGCCGGCGTGGGTTTCGTTCCTGGGGCTTACTATATCGTTTGACGCGCAGAAAACAATGGCGATGAGCGGAGAACGATACAGCAGATCCCATGTGGATACATCCCCTTACCATTGCCTCCAACCATGATTTGCCTTTCAATGTGTGATCTACGTCACAGACCGAGGATGGCTGCCTATTGATTATTTTACTTACGCGTGCATCTACTGTATTTGCCAATTATTGCGTTTTTGGCATAAAGCACGTTAATTGTGTAATCACCATTTATCTCAATGACAATCACAATTCAGCAGCAGTTCTCCATCAACCTCAACGCACTTCTAGACGAGGCTGGCGTGCCTGCCAGTGGTTTCGGAAGGTCAAAGCATGTAGCTACATCCATGGATGTGGGGGTTGCCACGGCTGGAAAGTGGCTAAGCGGCAAGCAGATCCCCGAATACGACCGGCTGGAAAGAATGAAGGAGTGGCTTGGCTGCTCGTTTGACGATCTGCTGGGGCGCACTGAGGCGCGTGGAGGACGCATTCCGGCACGCGCGGAAAACGTGTTGCTTAACATGGTCGGCACTCGGTCTGCGACTCGAATCTCGATCTGTCCGGATGAGCCGGCCAGCATCCGCTCTGATGGTGTGTATGCTCTTCCGATCGAAGGGGATGTGATGAGCCCGTACGTCGTTGATGGCGACATGGTCTGCTTCATGCCTGCGATGAGCGCCCACACCGATGGGGTGTACGTGATCCATGTTGCGGAGCGCTACATTGTCCGCAGGGTGAATCTCACCACTCGAGGCACTGTCAAGTTGATTGCTGAGAATGCGCGCTACGAAGCCGAAGAGGTAGATCTCGCAGAAGAGGTCAAGCGCCGAAATGGCGTCAGGATCGTCGGAGTCGTCTGCGCGCGAATCTTGGTTAATCGTTGACCTCATAGAGAAGCATGGGACGATGGGTTCATCATTCTTCGATAGAATTTTGAACTTATGAACATCCTTACCGTACTGGCGAGAGCCACCGACAACGCCGATCAGTTCGAGGTCTACTGGGCAAATGGCGTCCAGAAGCAGGGGCTTCTGAGGGTCAACGTCCCCAGCCACGGCACGGACAAAGATGTCATCGCCGAACTGGGGGCATTGCACCATTTGCTGGTCGTCAAGGGTATCTTTGGCCAGGACCGTGCCGGGCGAGCTGCCCAGAAGCAAGGGGCTGGCATCATCCATGATGAGGACGCTGATCGAGTTCAGCTCCATGTGACGTCTGGCCAAATCAAGAAGTTGATGCAACAAAAGTCCAAGAAGTTGCATTTGAGCCCCTACTCCTTTTTCCTGGCCACCCGGTTTGCGGGCTCGAACATCAGCGTCTCCCATGACCGTCAGTGGATCAAACCTCGGGCGTTGGAAAACGTCGAGGAAGTCACCGTAGGTCCCGCGCTTGATGACTTGATGGATGTCCCCGGGGTGGGGCTTGCTGCCGTCAGCGTACATGCGATCGAGCAGATCCAGCGCCGTGGCAACGGACTCTCGCTTGCCGAGGCCTGGCACCAGATCAGGCGCGTTGTCCGGACGCTGGATTACGAAGTGGCTGTGAGCGACGAGAAGCGTCGTCGCGATATCGATCGACACGGGTACTCTGGCCGCTACCTTTACTCCACATTGACCGAGTGGAACGTGATCGTTGCTCCGGCAAAAGGGCTTGATCGTGCTGTGCCGGTTATAGCCACCGCTTACTTCGAGCGTCGTCCACAGACCGAGTTGGTGCGAATCGTGAAAGTTGCAGCCTGAGCTTTTCCAGGGTGATGGCCTGTTGGGCATCTCGGAGCGTCGTGTTGGCGTGGGTGTCATGCGGCAATGATGTCTCCCTTTTTTACGCGGCGCCTCTGCAAGATGGCCCAAAACCTTTGAGTTGCGGCCATGCCTTTTGACACAGACATGGCGCCCATAAGCAAAACCCCCCGTGACATCACTGTCTCGAGGGGTTTGGCAACTCACGCCCGCTGTCTAGCGGCTTCTCTCTTAGCCAGATGGCCTATCCACACGTCGTGGAAATCGGTCCCGGCCTTGCACGGCATCATCACCTTGACCTTCAGGCCCTGGGCTTCGAGCCGTTCTTTGAGGACTTTTGCAGCGTCCTGCCCTGCCCTTCGCCCCTTTTCATCCGGGCTGTCGTTGTCAGCAAAGATGATCACCGTCGTGACCCCCTTGGGCGGCTGAAAGCCTTCCATGATCTTTGCGCTGATCGTCGCCCACGTCGGGATGCCCGTGAGGGCATGCGCGGCAAAAGCAGTCTCGATGCCTTCCGCCACACCGAGTACCTCCTTTTGTGGCATCAGACGAATGGCCCCCCCATTCAGCGGAAGTCCTCTCATCAGTTTCTTGGGGTTCTCCACCGGTGCCTTCTTGCCGCTATCGCTCAAGTAGGTCCGGTGAATCGTCACCGCTTTTCCAGCGGCGTCGACCACCTTGGCAAGAACGGCGGGGAAGTACCCCACCACCTTGAACCCGACACTTCCATCCGGGTGCTTGACCTTTACTGAGTAGGCCAGGCGGGGATGAAACCTCAACGAAGAGGGCATCTGAGCAATAGGGAGCTTTCGCACCTGCGTCAGATAGCGCCACGCCGTATCGCCGTAGAGCACAGGGCGTCCCTTGTCCCACGCACGGCGAAGATCCTCGATGCGCCGCTGACCATCGGAAGGGCCCGCTGGCGGTTTGTGAGCCTTGGGCGTCGCAGCCGGAGGAGGAGTACGCTCTCCCTCGCCAAGCACTCTGCGAACGAAGTCCGCGGCGTCCTTGAATGCGAAGCTCTTGAAGCCCATGAGGAGCTTGAATCCATCTCCTGCCCCGCATCCGTTGCAGTAGTACGTTCCTCGCCCTTCTTGATCATCGAACCTGAACCGGTCTACACCCCCACAAAGAGGGCACGGATGGTGGTTCCCGTCGAGGCTGTCACCGTCAATGCCGGCTGCCTCCAGAATTTCGTACCAGTGGCTGTTTGCCAACTGGCGCGCGTCGGTACGCTGCATCATGCTTCCTCCTTTCTTTCAATTTCCCCAGCGGGGGCCCACCAAAGAGCTCAAGTAATGGCCGAACGCTTTGGAAGGCCCCGGACGGAGCCTTGCGGTTGAATAGATCTCACCCGAAGGTGAGGACGCCTATGGCGCATTGATGTGCTGGTTGAGCCCAGCTGCCAGCAGCCACAAGGACTGCAAGAAAGGGGAAGCCTCCAAGCGGCTTTCTGAACGACCGTCACTGCGGTGGTTAAGAAAGCCGCCCCGAAGGGCGGGCAACCAAATGGTTGCTTGAAAGGTTATGCGGCGTGGCGAAGCAGCTTGCGCTGCATCATCTGGAACACCGCATGCGGCATCTCGGTGATGCTGTGGATGGTTCGGCTGTCGGGGAAGTAGTCGTGAGCGTCATGGCCGATCCCCAGGCACATGATCTCGACGCCCTCCTCCTCGAGCATCTGCTTCATCTGCTTTACCCGCTCGCCGTTGTTAGGCTCGCCGTCGGTGCAGATGAAGAGGATCTTGCGTTCCTCTTTGCGAGGCACGAGATTCGATCCAGCCCACAACATGGCCTCCGCCATGGGCGTGCCCCCTGCCGCCGAAACACCGGTGAAGCAGTCGGCACACGTGCGCAATGTGTCGTTGAAGTCGGCAAGGACCTTCACCCCTTCATGCCCATCGACGTTCGCGGGGAACGTCGCAACAGCGGCACTCACCCCGTAGAGCTTGTCGAGGGCGGCGTACAGCCCCAGTGCGGCGTCGACCGCGAGGGCGATTCGGCTCGACATCGACCCGGACGCGTCGATCAGGATGGTCACGGCCGTATTGACCGCGATACCCTGCTCGACCCGCTCGAACACCCTGGGGTTCAGGGTCTCCAACCGATACAACCGGTTGGTCGCCAATCGCGTACCCGTGCGCCCGATCCGCCGATGCGACTGAGCGACCGCCTCCATCTCATTCGACAGCCGGCGACGAAGTGCTCTCGTCTCGGCTGACACGCGCGCCAACATCTCCGAAGCATGGCCGTCGCCCTTGGTGGCCTTGACCGATTTCGGGAACTTGATGCTCTCGTAGCGACGTTGCTTGCCGATCTGACCCAGCGCCTCCTTGAGCAGATCACCCACATCGACCATCCCTTTGTTGTCCTGACCGGACAGGATGTTCTTCAGGTTCTCCGCCTTCTTCGTCGGGTCAGGCGCCCCGCTCCCGGCCCCTGCGCCTTGCTGCTGCGTGGGGTCGTTCTGCGTCGAGGGGTCACCTTGCTGGCCTGTGGCGTTTCCCGCTGCCGAACCGGACTGATCCTGCTTGCCCGGCTGGCCTTGTTGCGGCTGATTCGACCCGCTCTGCTGCGAAGGATCGCCTTGTTGGTTCCCGGCGCCTCCGCTTGCCGAACCAGACTGATCCTGCTGGTCAGGCTGGCCTTGCTCGGGCAGGTTCGAGGGGTTCTGCTCCTCTTCAGCCTTCTTCTGCTCTTCCTCGAGCATCTTGACGATCTCGGTGGCGAGCGTGACCACATCAGCGGTGTTTCGGCAGCTGATCACTTCGTTCATCAGCACGTCGAGGCGTGTGACCGCCGGCTCGGGAAGTAGCTTGCGGCACTGCTCCTCGGCGATGTCCGCGTACTGAGCCACTGCCTTCTGGCCAAGCACGTTGGCACGCAGACGGTACAGCACGAATGCTGCCATGGCCTCATTCGGGGTCATCTCGCCGGACGGAGAGCCGAAGTACCCGGTGGATACAAGTCCATCGACCATCATCGACAGCCGCTGCCGGCCGCCAGGGTATTTCCTGATCTGGCAACCCTCCATCCGGATGTCCTCCAGACGGTTCGCCATGTCGTCGACTACGGGGTTGCTCGGCCAGACCGAAAATGCCGTTTCGGTGACGTGGCCAGCCTCATGCATGATCATGCCGAAGGCCAGCGCCTTGGAGGTCGGATCATCCACCGGAAGGTCCGGCAGGAAGATCGTGATCCCGTCGGTTTCAGGAATTGCGTGGCCGAACTCGACCTGGACGCCGCAAGACTCTGCGAGCATCCGGGCATAGATCGGCAACGCCCCCTTCAAGAGGGCGTGCGTCATGGTGTTCTCCTTACGTTGGATTACGCGAAGAGTCCGAGACTGCGGGCGGGGCGCTTCACCGGAGGCGGCGAAACGATCCCAGCAGCGAACGGATCGGATTGAGTGCTTGAGGTCGGCTGTGTGGCTGCACCGCCGAAGAGATCCTCGAGGGGCGAAGGTTGCGCCGGGGTGAGAACCGGGGCGGCAGCTTCGCTTGCGGTTTCCACAATCACTTCGGCCAGCTCGTCTTCTTCCTCGGCCAGGCCGGGGACAGAAGCCTCAAAGGCCTTATCGACTGCAGCGCCATCAACGACCATCTGACCGTAGCTGATCATCCGGTCCACGTCGGACAGGATGAACACCAGGCCATGCAGCGCACTGAGCGACATCCCGTCGATCCATCCCGCTTTGGGAAGAAGGCCGGTTGCATGGTCGATCGCGCCGATCAGCGGCTGAACTCGGGTGTCGAGAAACGACAGGCCCAGGAGCTTCGCGCGGATGGTGCGGATCGGTGACAGGATCTTTTGCGAGACCCGATCCCGACCGAGCAGGCTTTGCTCCATCACCAGGGCGGCTGCCTTGGCGATTTCGCGGTACAACTGCCCCGACAGCCCCTTGAGTTCGGAGGACAGACCCTTGTTCAGGGCGCTGTTCTCCTCAGCCTCATCGGCCGCCGCCGCCACGACACGGAACGAAGTCCAGCCGTAATGCAGCTTGGAATCCACATCCGCTCGGGTGAGCGCCGCGGCGTTGAGCATCGAGGACCACTCGGGGTGAGCGGCGATCCAGGTGCTGACGGTTGCGTCGTAGTTGGCCAGGAAGTCAGCCTTCTTCTTCGCAAAACGCGCACCGATTTCATCGAGCGTGGCCGCAAGATCCTTCGCGGCTGGTTCCGGGACGGCATAGCCGCCAAGGAAACGAATGCCGATCTTGGCGCACTCGCGGTGCGCCTCCTTCTTCATGGCTTCGAAGTCGGAGATTTCTTCCGGGTCGATGACCTTCTTGCTCCCGAGGGAGGCAAGCGCTTCGGGGGGAACCTCATCCTCCGACTTGAGTTTCAAGTCCTCCTTCTTGAGCTTGCGGCGGCCACTCCAGAGGGAGATCGCGCCCAACTCGAAGCAGATGACTTTGTCGAGGGTTTGGTCTTGTGCTTGCATGGTGTCCTCCAGCAAAAGCGGGAACACCACTCCCCAGTGGGGAAGTGAGTCCCCAATGGGTTGCAGTAGATGCAGCGTTGCGCTGCTTGATGGGCGAAGACGAGCTTCGCAGGCCCTGAAACACTCAGGGTGGGTGTGAAAATCGGTTGCGGGTCAAAACGCTGGAGGACACCGGCGCCCGCACTCTTCGAATCATTCCACGATCAAGGCCCCTATGCAAGGGCAGAAAACGCAGCGATTTGGTCCCTTTGCAGAACCAAATCGATGAGTTCGCTCATCGGATCGGATCCGACAGAGAGAGGTTGCCCTCTCCCTGTCTTCACCATGCTAAATTGGCCTGTATCTATGCCCGACGCATTTGTTTAACCGCAGCTTCCGATACTGCCGCATGCGGTGCAAAAATCACATCCGTCCTTCTTAATCACGGCTGCTACGCCGCATGCGTCACAACGCTTACCGGCGATGATGCGTGCCGGATCGCTGACCTGCTGGTAGACCGCCGCAGGTTTGTCGAACACACCCATGTCCTCGACCGGATGCCCGGTCTCATCGAGGATGCCCAGCATCGTGTAGCGGTGCATCACCAGGTGCGCGATGTACGCCACTGTGGACGGGTAGTTCTGCTGCTTGTCCTTGCCAGGAACAAAGGCGAGGAAATCGCCCATCGGCTCCTGGTAGTCGAGCAACTTGCGAAGCTTCTCGCCAACCCACGCAGGATCAACGATCCGCATGTCCAGGCTGAGCAGCTTGCACAGGCCATCGAGGACTTTTGGATACGCACCGCTCAACCACAGCGAGTACGGCCGGCGCTGCCCGTCAGGCATCGTGAGCTCCTTCAGGCCGAGGACGAAATCGTCACCCGTTGCCGGGTTCAGGATGTCAACCGTCCAGCTCAGCGTCCCATTGGTGCCAGCCTTCGGCTCCTTCTTGCTGATCATCGCATCGACCATCGGGGTTGCCCCTTCCGTATCGAACGCACCGAGCGTTTCCGCACGGTAACGGACGATCTGCGCGAAGCCCGAGACGATACCGGGCATCTGGCGTGACTCACCCCCAGGAGGGAATGCCATCTCGAAGGTATCGTCGCCGGCAGACTTCGCCAGCGCATCGAGCTTCATCTTGAGCCAGGCCGCATCGCTGCTTCGCATGTCCATCGACAGCGCTTTGGCGATCGCCCCCAAACCGCGGGGCTGCTCGGTCCCATTGACCCAGACCTCGAACGGAGATGCCTTCCCACTTTCCTCGACCTGCCCCACGAACACAGCAAAGCTATGGCGCGGGTGCTTGACCATGTAGGTCCAGGCCAAGTTGCCCTCGGGCAGTTCAGGACGGCCCGGCCAGCGCAAGCTGGCAAGCGCCGGTGTCGGTGCCTCGGTGATCACCACCCGTCGGTCCATGTCGGCGACAAGATCATTGGGCATTTCTGCCTGTGACTGCTTGTCGTCCTTCACGGACAGCACCGATCCGAGCACATTGTTCGGACGGTAGGTGGCCAGCCCTTTCAGCCCAGCTTTCCACGCCTGCAGGTACAGGTCGGAGAACTGATCGAACGGGTAGTCCGCGGCGACATTGACTGTCTTGGAGACGGCGCTATCGATGTACGGTGCGACCGCTGCGACCATCTCCAGGTGGTCATATGCCGAGATCTCCAGCGCCGTGACGAACGCCTCGGGAAGCGTCGTGATGTCGCCTCCCATGTCACGGTAGAGCCGGAAGGCATGATCCTCGACGTCGTACTCCTTCTTGCAGCCGTCGGGCATGCGCTTCTTGCGCTGGTAGGTGAAGCTGAACGCCGGTTCAATCCCATTGCTCGCGTTATCCGCAAACGCCAAGGAGATGGTTCCCGTGGGCGCGATCGACAAGAGGTGCGAGTTGCGGATCCCGTGCGCTCGAATCTTCTCCTTCAGCTCCTTCGGCAGCCGTGAGGCGAACCTTGGAGCGGCCAGATACTGCTCCGCATCGAACAGCGGGAACGGACCCCGTTCGATGGCAAGTTCCACCGATGCCTCGTATGCGGTGTCCCGCATCACCTGGGCGATCTTGCTTGCGAATTTGCGTGCCTTGGCCCTGTTGTACGGCAACCCGAGCATCATCAACGCACTGCCCAGCCCGGTAAAGCCCAGCCCCACGCGCCGCTTCATCTGCGCTTCTGCAGCCTGATCGGGCAGCGGCCAGACCGTGAGGTCCAATACGTTGTCGAGCATGCGCACCGCCGGCCGAATGACCGACTTGAAGCGTTCGAAGTCGAAACTCGCCTGCGCGCTGAACGGTTGTTTGACCATCAGTGTCAGGTTGATTGAACCGAGGCAGCAACACCCGAACGGGGGAAGGAATTGCTCCGCACAAGGATTCGTGGCTTCTAGCAACTCCACATATCCGAGGTTGTTGTCACGATTGGCGCGGTCGATGAAGATGACCCCTGGCTCGGCGTGATCATAGGTCGAGCGCATGATGAGGTCGAAGAGATCCTTCGCCGGCACAGTGCGGTACACCCACTTCCCATCGTCACGTTGGAAGGCACCCGCGACCCTGAGCTCGTCGCTCGGCTCGGCAACATGCACCAATTCCCAAGTCCCCCCGGCCTCCACTGCTTCCATGAAGGCGTCGGTCACCGAAACCGACAGGTTGAAGTTGGTGAGATCCCCACCATCCTTGGCCCGGATGAAGGTCTCGATGTCGGGATGGTCACAACGCAGTATGCCCATCTGAGCGCCACGACGGGCGCCGGCCGACTCGACCGTTTCGCACGAGCGGTCGAACACCTTCATGTAGGACACCGGACCGCTTGCGCGGCTCGCAGTGCCTTTCACGTAAGCTCCGATCGGACGAATCGACGAGAAGTCGTAGCCAACGCCACCACCACGACGCATCGTCTCGGCCGCCTGGCTGAGCGCCGTGTAGATGCCCGGCTTTTCGCCATCCATTCCGGTGATTGCGTCGCCAACCGGCTGCACGAAGCAGTTGATCAGCGTGGCTTGGAGGTCGGTGCCAGCGGCACTATTGATGCGGCCCGCGGGGATGAATCCGGCCTCCTGAGCGTCGAAGAAGGCTTGGGACCACTTGGCAGCATCGGCTTCCTTGCTTGCCAACGCGTTTGCGACACGCGCACGGACATCAATGCTGCCTTGTTCGCCAGCCTTGGCGTACTTCTCGCGAAGCACCTCGCGGCTGATCTGCTGGGGCTCAAGGCCCATGAAAGTTTCGTTGAGTTTCATTTTCGCTCTCCTGGTTAGCCCCCGACACGAGGCCCACCGGAACGCGGATCCCACAAGGGGCCACGTTCGGGTGGGCCCCGTGAAGGGGAGTACTGAAAAGTCCGAACTGAGGAGCGTCGTCCCACGGGGCGAACGACTCCCCTCCGTGGGACCGGTTGAATGGCTGGCTTCGACACAAGGACTGTGTCTCGTGCTGCCAGCTACGATTGCGGCGCCATAAGGACGCACAACAATGCCTACGTCCGCTGACCCCTGTCGAAAGGTCAGCGGACGTAGCACTGAAGGTGTTGATCTTAGGGAAGCCGAACTGGCCCAGGCCGAAGCCTGGGCCGGATTCGACGGTTAGAGTGCCACTCGCCTGACTCGCTCAATGGACAACGCAAACCCGCCGAACCTTGCGGCGAATCTCTTGGGTTATCTCGCCCTTCACGAGCGCCTTATGGATAACGGCAGCCCCGTTAAGCCCATAAGTCCGGGTCAGTTTGTCGAAAATGACATCAACCTTCTGCTGATTTGCAACCATGATCGCTCTCCTTGGATGTCGGGGACTTCCCCCCTCTGCAGCCCATTGCGGAGCGGCACAGGGGGGAAGTCCACCGACGGAGACCGGTGGTCGCGTTGCATGGCCGGGTTTAACGTACCCTACGGAGCACTCGAGGTGCCACGGGTGCCGAAGCACCGTATCAGCCAGAGACAATCTCTGGACAGAATGCGCGAATTCTAGCGCCAAGCATGGCTTTCCGAAACCTTCGTAGGCTTGGGGAAGCCCCCTTCTGACGCCTGGGGGCGTTGGAAGGGGAGCTAAGCGAACAGAGCGTAGCAGATGACGCCGGGTCTGACGCTGTGAAGCAGTTCCTCATAGATGGAAGTTGCCTTGCGCGTCGAAGGCCTTGCCGACCCCGGCTGCTGGCCGGGTTGAAGCTCGGTCGTCTGGTACCTGTCACGAATGTTCTTGTTGAAGTAGTTGCCGGTGCTCCCAGCGGCCCGAAGATTTTCGAACTCAGTGGGCGGCACCCCTTTGTAGTGGTACCGGCGCCCGCTCTTGAATACGACCACTAGGTCAAACGATTCGGGGTCATAGCCGATCTCGGCAACGTTGCTGCTCGTCACCTCATGCATCTGCATGGACCTTCTCCTAGTTCAGCGTGCGAAGGGGCAACATCACCTGGATGTCGCCCGCCTCGAGGAGGGTCGGTTCGTCGTCCGCGCTGCGGGAAACGAACTGCTGGCCGTCCCAGCCGATCTGGACATGTCCGTTGGCCCCGCTGAACGCGCTGAAGAAGTTTCCGGAAACGACCTGGTGCTCCTTGATCGCCTCTTCCAGTTCAAAGGTGGTGTTGATGAGGGTGCTCATGGTTGGCTCCTGCTGGAGTTGCGGAGCACCCTCCCACAGCGGGGAAGTGCCCCGCTGTGGGTTGAAGATTCAGCTTAATCGAAGACGCGACGGTGCTTCTTCGCGATCGCGTCCATGCCAATGGCGTTGGCCAAGAACGGGATGTCGTCGTCGAAATCACCAAAGCCGCTATTTCCGCCACCGGCTCTCGCAGGGGTCGGCGCCGCGTTACGCTGCGGTGCCTGCTGCTGGGGAGCTTGCTGCTGACGTGGCTGCTGGGGAGCGCTATTGCCTGCCCCTTCCCGGCCGCCGAGCATCTTCATCTCATCGGCCCGGATTTCGGTGGTGTAGCGATCCTGCCCGCTCTGATCCTGCCACTTGCGCGTGCGCAAGCTGCCCTCGATATACACCTGGCTTCCCTTGCGAAGGTACTGCCCGGCGATTTCAGCCAACTTGCCGTAAAAAGTGACCCTGTGCCACTCGGTCGCTTCCTTCTTCTCCCCCGACTGCTTGTCACGCCAGGACTCGGTGGTCGCGAGGCGGATGTTGCAGATCGCGTCGCCCGAGGGGGCGAAGCGGCTTTCGGGATCGGCACCGAGGTTGCCGACCAGGATCACTTTGTTGACGCTTGCCATTTTCTTTCTCCGGTTTGTTCCCCCCAGCCTTTTCCTTGTAGGGCTGGGGGATGGTTTAGAGCTTGGTCACCTGCCAAATCTTTTTGGTGGCCGGCCTACCTTTCACGACGGTCGGTGTCTCACCGACCACTTCCACACGGACACGGTCTCCGGCCGATGCACCCGACTCGGCCAGCGCACGCTCGAGATCTGTTCCCGAGAGTTGCTGATGCGTTCCGAGTGCTTCGTCATCGATCGTGATGCTGTAGCAATCGAACGTCCGATTGCCCCGGCGCTGTGGTACGACACCACACGAGAGCAGTACCCCCGTATACGCCGCCAGCCCCTTGCGGGGCTTACGCATGAATGCGCGTGCTTCAGGCTCGGGTGCCGATACCGCGTCAGGGGTCTCTACGACCTCCTCTGCTACCGGCACTTCCTTCCTGACGACTGTGCTTGCGGTCGGCGGTAGTTGAACCTCCACCAACTTCCTGACTTCCGACTCGGTCATATCAACCAGTCGGCCCTGGTCCGTTGCGGACAGCTTGAGTGCATCCAAGGTAATCCGTCGTCCGTGCTTCTTCGCTGCATCAGCGTCGAGCATTACGACCGTTCGGGTGATCAGATCGTCGTCCATGTAGAACCGGCAGTGCACCGTTGCCAGATCTCCGAGCTTGAACATCTGAACACGATCTGCGCCGCCTTGAAGGTTGGGGTCAGATCGACCTTCATCCTCCTGACGCTTGCTGACTTCAGTAGGGGTCGCCTCGCCAGAAGAGATCTGCTTCTGCTTGAGCGTTTGCACAAGCAGGACTGGAACCTTGCAGAGTCCTCCGATCGCGATGATCAACACCCCCACCATGATTCCAACGAGGCCGGCCATGAAACCTAGAAGCTGGTCGACCCCGCTGATTCCGTGGTTGTTGGGATACATCGTTCCTCCTTCCCTCCCCCTTGCGGAGGAGGGTCACTGCCACCGATTCAGGCAAAGAGCCCAAGTCTGGTAGCGCCTTGTTTGAAGGTGAGCGGACGCATGATCAGGCCAAGCGCCGCAGCCTCTTCCTTCATCTTCTCGTAGGAGAGATCAGCCTTCTGGAACCGGTTGGGTTCGTGACTGATCCAGTCGCCTCGGCGCTCGTCCCCATCCGTGTCGTACGCCTTCGCGCTGAAGCGGTTAGCGAGAGCAAGAACCACGAGCAGTCCGCGAGGCCCGTGAGCCTCTTTGCACACTGCCTTGATGCGGAGCTTCCCGTCAGCGTCCAGCCGCGGCACGTCCAAATCAAGGGCCGCACCCGGTCCAAGGTGGATTTGAACGCGCTCGCCGGAATCGACGACCGTGTAGGCATCGAGATCGCGGAATACGGCCCTGACCTGATCGAGCCAGTCGGGCGCCGCTACGAACCGCGTGTAAGCACGCGGGCGTACATCGGGGACGCTTGCGCTCGTCGTACCGGGATCGCCTTGTTGGATCACCCCATCGACGATTAGCCGCCGCCCGACTTCCTTGTAGCCTTCGTTCAGCTTTTCCCTGATACGGCGCTGGGCCTCCTCTTCGGCAGGCCGCCCACCCATCGTTACGGGGCCGCCGCCTTGAAGCCGATCCGCGGAACGAGGCCCCCAGTGAGTGATCACGCGGGGGCCGTCGATGCAGATGGCCCAGAGCTTGTCCGAGGATGCGTCCAGATAGTGGTACACATCCATGACGAACTCAGCCATGACCCACCTCCTTACGCCGTTGCGCCGAAGATGTCCTTCACGATCTCGTGAATGGCATCCCTCGACTCGCGGGGCGCGTTGTTGGTGAGTGCCCTGGCCAGGGTGAAGGTGATCGGGTTAGCCGATCCGCCTTGGCCGCCGAACACCGTGATGCCCTTGGCCCAACGCCGAAGCGTACGGGTGGACATCGTCACTTCCAGTGCATTAGCTGCGCCACTTTCGCCCATGTACTGCTGGCGAATCCGGTTTGCCACTTCCACCATCTTCTGGGCGTAGGTATCGGCGGTCGAATCGTCGAACACGCTCTTGAGGATCGTGCTGACGATCGGCACCTCCTGGTCCGGTGTCGGGTAACCGAACTCCACCACCCAGAACCGCTCCTTGTTGGAAGCATCCTCTTCGTTCCGGCCGAAGAAACCCAGCCCCTTGTCATTGGGGTTGCAGGCCGCGAACACACGGAACCCCTCCTTCGGGAAGATCGTTTCCCCCGTTTCGGGGATCTCGAACTTGCCTCCTTCCAGAATCGGGTTGAGGCTCGTGGTCACACTGCTGTCCATCACGTTGTACTCGTCAAGAAACACCGACAAGCCATAGCGTGCAGCCAGCACGAGCAGACCATAGACATACTTGAAGCCACCCTCGGAAGGGATGATCTGACCGTTGAGGTCAGGCGCTTCAGTTCTCGCATGGGTCATGGGCTGCAGCAAGGGATAGTTCATCGCTGCGTGGAACTGCTCCACCAGCGCCGTCTTGCCGCAACCGCTCGGGCCGCGCAGCATCATCCCGATCTCGCCCATGCACCAGAAACCGACCAACTCGACCACATGCTCCTTGCGGAACGAGAAGTCAGGCTTGACTTTGGGGGTGTATTGCGTCGGCTGCGCCAGTGCCATGATCCCCCGTGCTTCGCAAAACTCACGGACTTCTTGGTGATTCATCATCTTTCTCCAGATGAATCGGGAAGCCTCCCCCACAGGGAAGCGCTCCCCGAGGGTTATTGATAGCGATAGCGAACTGAAGCCGGCATGACTGAGAGCAGGAAGTCCCGAATGGTGTCCGGGTTCATACGCTCGATGCGGCAGCAGAATGCGAACGTGAATGGGATCCGGTCGTTGAAGACCGGCTTCTCACGCCCTTCGCGCTGGACCGTTCCGACGTAGTCGGGCTCGAAGATCCAGTCGAGGATCTCCATTTTCTGCATGGGATTGCCTCGGCCCGCGAGGGCACGAAGGCTCTGCTCAAGCAGAACGGAGTGAAGTTGAATTACCCCTTCGTTGGTCCATTCGGTCCTTACGGCATTCTCGTCGGCGAACACATCGACCGCCTCGGGGGCGTCGATAAGCTCGTCGGCGATGGCCGCTTCGGCTGTCGGCTCTCCCTTGGCATCGAACATCGGAATGTCGAGCCATTTGAGGAGATCCTCATCGCCCTTGTTTCGCCGAGCACGCAGCCGTGGCTGGGTAATCGGAGATACGCCGGCGTTCTCGATCAGCTCGAAGAGGGGGAGTTGCTCTGTGAAGCTGAAGCGCTCAACCAGGGAGATCATTGCTTCACCCCCTGATTGGCCTGACGCTTGATCTGGCGCTTGATGACGCCGACCACTCGCCCGAAGGGCTTGCCCTCCTCCACCCGAAAGCGGAGAAACGCGCCACCCTGCTTTTTTTCGATGACGCCGACCTCATCGCCCAGGCCCCAGACATGCGTCTGGATGCCATCAGGACGATTGATGACGACCTCCCGATCGATCTGCCGCCCTTGGCGCCAAATCGCGATATCGAGAAGGATGCCCATCTTGGTTCTCCAGAATTCCCGGAGACCTCTTCCCCGACCGGAGAAGAGCCCCGGTGGGTTGATGGATGTCGTGTCAGAACGACAAGACTTGTGAAGTGCTGGATCTACGGTTACCCGTGCGGCTGCGCCAGCTCGCTGCCACAAAAACCCGCTTTCGGTATCCGATGTCGAGTCGGTTAGCGGAAGAGGGCTTGGAAGCCAAATCGCCCCCCGAAGGGGGCGTTCGGTTAGTTGAGAGCAGCCTCGATCTGAGCTGCACGGTTCTGTGCTGCCGAAGCAACGGCGTCGGTAGCGCTGGCACCACCGGCGGTACCGGCTGCGACTTGGATGGCGCCGACAAGTGCGGCGAGGACCAAAGCGGTCTTGAACATGATGATCTCCTTCGTGGTGGGCCGTAGCCCGTTGGAAGCCACTTTCGCGGCAGGGGAGACCCCAGGAGACACCATGCCCCTATGGGCATGGGATCCCATAGGGTCGTAAACTGACCTGCGCCGAGCGCGGGTACTGGGTGCCAGCCAACCTGTGATAACCGCCTTGCGGTCTATCGGAACGGTTGCGCTGGCACCGGCTTGAATTCCCTTTCTCTTGTTCTGAATGAACAAGAGCCGCCGACTGAAGTCGGAACGGACGCAGGGCTCACGGAGCATGCTGCCGTATTACTCAAGGAGAGCGAATCCACGGTCTTACGCATACATGCTCAATCGGAAATCCCAACGTGGGGATGAGGCACTGGAGGTGCTGGCACAAGGATGTGCCTTGATTTGGGCTCGAGACCCGGGTGCGCCGCAATGGCGTCGTTGACAGGCAGACCCCCTATGGTCCGCATGACTCCGCAATGGAGTCGAAGTGCGAGGACAATCCTCTGCACAGGGAAACCGTTGAGCGATTCAGACTTCGTGCAAACCCTGAATGGCGCAACCGCCTCTACCGTGCTTTGAGGATCCGCGAGCATCGCTCTCGATGGGGATGCCCGCGGTTGTACAGACGTACTTGTAGGGGAGACGAGCTACCGTCGTAGCTACACTTGCATGGCTCGAAATGGAATGAGTTCCAGCTACTCCGCACTGCTCATGTACAGCGCGATTGCATGGTATGTCGCGTCGTTTTCGACTGTCAAGCAATTGCTAAAAGTCAGACAAGGACACGGGAACGCCCTCGTATAACAGCCGAAAACGCATGTTTTACGAGCAAACCTGGTTTTCGCTCTGCAGTGATGATGGAGGCTCACTCACTCATGGAGAGCGACATGGCTCACAAGGTTCTTACCGACGCGAAGTCGGACTGGATGAAGCGTTTCGACGGTCCGGTTGCCGAGAAGGCAATCACGCTGGGCTCGCCCACCGTTCGCCACTCGTACCGCCGCTCTTTCGAGCAGATCGGCCGCAACTGCCACTACATCACGGTATTCGGCCGCATCCTGCTGGGTGAGAAGAAGATGTCGGACGCCGAGGACGGCATCTACAAGCGCCTACAGACCTCCAGCAAGAACCTCGAGTCGAAGATCCGCGCCATGCGTGCCGTGATGACCGAAGCCGGGATCGAGCAGACGGCCGAGTTCAACCAGAACGAAGCTGTTGTGGCCCGCGTGATCGTGCCGGCACAGGGCAAGTACCTGCGCGTGCTTCAGCAAGCCGACGAGTTCCTGCGCCTGGTGAGCACGCTGTGGCTGGAAGGCGAGATCACCGATAGCGAGAAGTCCAAGGCCGAACTCGACCTGAAGAACACGCTGCGCGGCATCACCTCGACCACCCGCAAGATGCGCGTCTATTTGCAGGAGAAGGTTGTCGAAGCTGAAGCCCGAGCCAAGGCCACCGGCACGGTTCTCCCCGGCGCCAACAAGGCCCTGTCCGAAGCCAAGGCGGGCGAGACGGTTGAAGCCGACGGCGACGACGACATCGGAATCGTACCGATGCTGCCGGCTGACGAGGCCGAAGCGATTGCCGAGTCGGTGGCTGAGAAGGCCGAAGAAGAGGCGACCGCCCTGGCTGCCTGATGCAACTCAACCCAGATCAGCAACGCGTCGTCGACACCGATGATCACTGCCTCGTGGTGGCCTGCCCGGGTTCTGGCAAGACTCGGGTCATTACGACCAAGATCGGCGCGTTGCTCAAGCGGCATGAAAAGGCACGCATCTGTGCCGTAACATTCACACGGGATGCCGCCGGCGAACTCTCCCACCGCGTGACTCAGGAGATCGGAGAGCCGCTCTTCAAGAGCGCGTGCCGGATCGGCACCTTCCACTCCCTTGCGATACGACAGCTGCGCAACCACAATAAGCTCAGCAAGGTCGCTACCCCATACGAGCAGGTCACCTTCCTGCGCCGCGCAATCGCGCTGGGCGAGCCCGGCATGGAGTATGAGGAAGCGACTGCGATCATTGAGAAGGCCAAGGGCGCCCTTGGCAAGGCACCCGAGCAGGATCACCCTGTCTATCTGGCCTACGCCAAACTTCTCGCCAGCCACAACGTCTGCGACCTATACGATGTCATCCGTGACTCGGTCAAGATGATGAAGACGGGCGAAATCCGGGCCTACCCGGTGAAGTTCATGCTCGTCGACGAGTTTCAGGACACGGACAACATCCAGCTCGAATGGGTGCTCGAGCATGCGCGCGCTGGCAGCAACATCACCGTCGTGGGCGACGACGACCAGTCGATCTATGGCTGGCGCGGCGCGCTGGGCTACGGCGGAATGCAGTCCTTCATGGATGCCACCGGCGCCGAGCGGATTACCCTCGGGGTGAACTACCGCTGCTACTCGGAGGTGCTCTCTTCTGCGGATAGGCTGATCCAGCACAACACGGCGCGCATCGACAAGGCGCTCGTGGCAGGACGCGGCCCGGGAGGCTCGGTGAAGGCGGTGCGCGCTGCGGGGCGTGACGATGAAGCGCAGATGGTGGCTGAAGCCATCCAGGCCGACGCGCTCCCGCTCAAGAACAACAACCCCCTCTTCCGCTTCACGGTTCCCACGGGCTCTTGGGCGGTGCTTGCGCGCAACCGTCGCCTGCTCGACCCGATCGAGGAAGAGCTGCAGGCCAGGGGCATCCAATATTATCGGCCGCCCAAGGAATCGTTCTGGTCGCGTGCTCCGCAGTCGCTCCTCTTGAGCCTGCTGTCCGCGCTGGACGGTGGGAACACGGGCGGTATCGACCACGCCCTGAACCACGGGCTCATGATGAAGGTCGGAAGGTCCAAGGCGACCGAGGCGATCAAGGCACTTCACGAGCAGTTGCACGGCCGGTTCGATTCCCTCCTCGAAGGCACGCCCCTTTCGACGGAGAAGATGATGGCCGACGAAGGCGCCTTCATCCTCGACTTCTGCTCGCGCATCAAGGCATGGCGATCACAGATCCTTGAAGGTCGGTTCAACTTCGCGATCCGCGCCGTGGCGAGTTGGTTCGCCGGTCTTGAAGATGGTGAAGGGCAGAAAGAGCGCATCGTCTCGGCAGGAAACACCCTGTGCAAGCTGAATGGCACGATCTCGATGCGGGTCAATGCCATCACGTCCGTGTCGGACAGCAAGGAGCGCCCGCAAGGCGTGCAGCTTCAGACAATGCACGGCTCGAAAGGCCTGGAGTTCGACAAGGTGTGGATCGTGGGCACCGAATCGACCACCTGCCCCAGTCCGAAATCCCCCGACCACGAGGAAGAGCGGCGCCTCATGTATGTCGCCATGACGCGGGCGAAGAACCACCTACTGATGTCCTCGGTGATGGCCGAAGAACCCTCCCCCTTCGTGCTCGAATCGGGCCATTTCCCGAACGCCAGCCCGCCCTGATCAAATGCGCGTCAAACCTCGCCGTTCACGGGGAGGAAGGATAGCGCGTTCGCCGCAGGCGAACTGGGGCTTGAAATCCGGATTGGATGTGTGAGCCTGATCGCATGAGTGAGGGAACGGGCTTCCATCGTGCGTACCGGTATCGGCTTCGGAGTAACCGCAAGGCCGAGGCGGTGCTGCGGCGCTGGGCGGGGTGTAGCCGCAAGGTGTGGAATCTCGCCCTGGCCGAGCAGCAGGCTCGGCGCGAGCGGGGTGCGAAGTATGCCGGTTACGTCACCATGGCCAAGTGGGTCACCGCCTGGCGCAAAGCCACTGAAACGGCTTATCTCGCCGAGGTGCCGGTGCACGTGCTGCAGAACGTGGTGCGTGCGCTCGATGGCGCCTTCCAGCGCTTTTTCACGAAGGAAGGCGGCTACCCGAAGTTCAAGCGCCGCGGCGACCCGATCGGTCTGCGCGAGACCGATGTGAAGTGCTTCTCG